>NZ_LWGH01000630.1:0-2144 GCF_001635395.1 Sulfitobacter sp. HI0129
CAGATCGCCGTGATGCGCGAGCGGAACGACACGATCTTCCGCCAGCTCGAAGAGGCGATGACCGTCTCGGTCGCCCCGCTGGACAAGATGTTCCGCAGCGCCGGCATGCCCACGGACCGCATCATCGCCACGGTCAAACGCGGCTATTCCGGTCAGGGCGGCCCGATGACACCGCTGTCCTTCTCCACCCGGGGGGAGGAACCCACGCCGGATACACTGCGTGCGAACCGGCTGCTCGACCAGATGGACCGGCTGAACCTCTACCGAATCGCCGCCGCCAAGGCGCCCTTCGCCAACCCCGTGAAAAGCGCCTTTCGGTTCACCAGCCAGTTCGGCTACCGGCGCGACCCCAAGACCGGCGGGCGGCGGATGCACTCCGGCGTGGATTTCGCCGCAGGCATGGGCACCCCGCTTTATGCAACCGCCGATGGCGTCGTCACCCATTCAGGCTGGCAGTCGGGCTATGGCCGGCTGGTCAAGATTCAGCATGAATTCGGTATCGAAACACGCTATGCTCACATGTCCAAGCTACGTGTAAAAGTCGGCCAAAGGGTCTCGCGCGGGCAGCATATCGGTGATATGGGAGCGTCCGGACGGGTCACTGGCGTCCATTTGCACTATGAAGTCCGTGTAGGTGGCAAGGCTGTAAACCCAATGATCTATATCAAGGCTGCAAACGATGTTTTCTAAAAGCAAAATCAACGAACCCGCGAAGAACACCGAAAACACCAAGACATCGACGCCTCCGTCCTCCGCGCCTGCGTCTTCCTCGGGCAGCGCCGCTTCTTCCACCGGCTCGTCCAGCGATTACAAATCCAGCGCGCCCAAGGCCAAGCCGCCCGCGTCCGTCCTGTCCTCCGACCTGCATATCACCGGCAACATGAAGACGACGGGCGACATCCAGATCGAAGGCACCGTCGAAGGCGACATCCGCGCGCATCTGCTGACCATCGGTGAATCCGCCACCATAAAGGGTGAGGTGATTGCCGATGACGTGGTCATCAACGGGCGTATCGTGGGCCGCGTGCGTGGGTTGAAGGTTCGCCTGACCTCCTCCGCCCGGGTCGAAGGCGACATCATTCACAAGACCATCGCGATCGAAAGCGGTGCGCATTTCGAAGGCTCCGTGCAGCGGCAGGACGACCCGCTGAACCCCGGTGCCAAATCGGCCCCCGCGCAAAAGCCGAACCCGGCATCCTGAGATATTCAGCCACGCTGACGCAGAAGGCCCGGAACCGACGTTCCGGGCCTTTCTCGTTCTGAACCAACTCTCCCCGCGCAAACGGGGCGCGCGCCCTCAGCGGCCGAGCATCCATTCGCCTTCGGGCCAGAAGGCATCGAAGGCAAAGGCGAACATCACGTCATGGGGAAGATCGCGGCCCTGCGCGTCGCGTACGCGGATGCTGCCCACGTCCTTGCCTTTGTCGATCTCGGCCGAATCCAGGGCGGAGGCCTGTCCCGCCTGCCAGCTGATCTGCACACCGGCTTCAGAGATCTGCTGCTCCTTCGACAGACGGTCCAGCGGCCAGGCCCGGTCCCCCACCCGCACGACGCGGGAAAGCGGTTCGATCCCGTGGGGCGGTGCTTCGCCACTGTAAAGGAAGGGCCGGTTGAGACTGTCGTAGCCCGCATAGGGATTGCGCCCGTAGGAGCGGTTGTAGGCCGGTTCCGCCATCACCAACCCGTCGGATTCACGGCTGCGGAATTCCTCCCAGCTTTCCATCCACGTAGGGACGGATTGCAGCACCGTGCCGGTCAGTTCGCCCACAATGGCTTGGCCTACCGCCTGCTGCCACCAGCTCTGGGTCTGCTCGTCATACATCACCATGTCGGAATAGCGCAGCTTGCCGGTGACGCCGAAGCGCAGCACCTCGCCATTGACCCGCCGGTCGAAGGTCAGGCCGGAGTTGCACAGCGGGCAAAAGGTGACGGCGACGGGAATACCCGCCACCGTATCGTTGACGATTTCATGCCATGTCAGATAGCGGATCGGGTACGCGCGGGCGCGCGCGCCGTCCATCGCGACGGTGATGACAGGCTCACGTGGGCCGATCCGCGTCTCGGCGGAGGCTTCGATGAACTGCGGATCATCGAGCGCCGGTATCCCGTCCTTGCCAGGACCGCCCGATATGATCTCGGTCCAG
>NZ_LWGH01000631.1:0-1202 GCF_001635395.1 Sulfitobacter sp. HI0129
CCCCAGGGGCCGGCCTGCGCTGCGGCGGCCTGTCCCATCTGCATGCCCAAGCCCGCGCCGAGCCCCGTCTGCATCGCCGCCGCACCGGCACCGTCGCGTCCCAAGGCCTCGGCGGCCTGATACTGCATGTAGCTCTCCAGATTGCCGATCACGCCCATGGAGGAGCGCTTGTCCATCACCGCTTCCACCGCCGCCGGAAGGGAGACGTTTTCGATATAAAGCTCCGGCATGGCGAGGCCGTATTCGGCGATCTGGGCCGCGATTTCGGAACCGACCAGCTGGCCCAGCTCACGGGTGTTGGCAGCCATGTCCAGCACCGGGATTTGCGCCCGGGCGATGGTGCGCGAAAACTCCTGCACGATGACGTTCCGGATCTGGTAGCTGATCTCGTCCATGGTGAATTCGCCATCGGTGCCGACGATCTCCGACAGGAAGCGGGCGGGGTCCGCGACCCGTACGGAATAGGTGCCGAAGGCGCGCAGGCGTACGGGGCCGAATTCGGGGTCGCGCACGATGATCGGGTTCTTGGTGCCCCATTTCAGATCGTTGAACCGCGTGGTGTTGACGAAATAGACCTCTGACTTGAAGGGGCTGCGGAAGCCATGGTCCCAATGCTGCAGCGTCGTCATCACCGGCATGTTGTTGGTTTCCAGCATGTAGAGACCGGGTGTGAAGACATCGGCGATCTGGCCTTCGTGCACGAAAACCGCGGCCTGACCTTCGCGCACGGTCAGCTTCGCGCCGTACTTGATGGCGTGACCTTCGCGCTCGAACCGCCAGACCATCGTGTCACGGGTATCGTCTGTCCAGTGAATGACGTCGATGAATTCACCCGAGAGGAAATCGAAAATGCCCATGGTCTTGTCCTTTGATGGCTGCGGGCCTCAGACGGGTCCGCCGGTCAGTTCCCGCGCGATGACCCGGGTGAAGGGGGCGGCCTCGATGGCGCTCATCCCGGGGCGCAGGCGCGGATCGTACAACATTTTCAACAGCAGTTCATCATGCCGGGTCAGCAGGGCAAACTCGTCATCATCGTTGAAGATCGAGGGGCGCGCGGCAGGGCTGTCGTTGGCCAGCCCCAGCCCCTGCGCCAGTTCTTCGTGAATACAGGAAAGCCGCAGAAGATCGGGGTTTTCCGTCCGGATCACCGCCACCGCCGCGGTATAGACGTTGGGATCCCCGCCCGAGGCATAGGCCGCGAC
>NZ_LWGH01000632.1:0-5818 GCF_001635395.1 Sulfitobacter sp. HI0129
GAGACCCTGATGGCGCATCCGAAACTGTCCCGCCAGATCGACGGCGCGGCACTCGACCGGGCCTATGATACGGTGGCAAAGCACCTCAAGGCCATCGATGCTGCCGATGCGCGGCTGGGCCGGATCCTGTCGGTCACGGGCACCATTGCTTTCAACCTGATCGTGGTTTTCACCGCCTTCGTGACATGGATGTGGTGGTCTGGCCGGCTCTAGCGGCGCACCGAAGCCGCTTGCATACCCAACCCAGCCACGTATCACGGGGGGTATAGAAGATGCGGAGCGAAAGGGAGCGCAGCCATGCAGGATTGGACCGGACAGACAGCGGTGATCACCGGGGGGGCATCGGGCCTCGGCGCGGCCACCGCGGCGCAACTGGCGGAAATGGGGCTGAAGGTCGCCCTTTTCGATCTGAACGAAGAACAGGGACAGGAACGGGCGAAATCCCTGTCCGGGCTGTTCTGCAAGGTCGACGTCTCCGACCCTGAAAGCGTGCGCGCGGGGCTCGACCGGGCGGAAGCCGAACTGGGCACCTTGCGGGTGCTGGTGAATTGCGCCGGGATCGGCCCCGCCGCCAAGACCGTGTCCCGGGGGGAGCCGCATGACGCGGCGCTGTTCGAAAAGGTCATCCGGGTCAATCTGCTGGGCAGTTTCAACTGTGCCAGTCAGGCCGCCGCGCGCATGGCCGCCGCTGACCCCACGGAGCCTGATGGCGCCCGGGGCGTGATCGTCAACACCGCCTCCGTCGCCGCATACGAAGGCCAGATCGGTCAGGTGGCCTATGCCGCGTCCAAGGGCGGCGTGGTGGGCATGACGCTGCCCATGGCCCGCGACATGGCGGACAAGGGCGTGCGGATCTGCACCATCGCACCGGGTCTCTTCCTGACGCCGCTGCTCGAAGGGTTGCCGCAGGATGTGCAGGACTCGCTCGGGCGGCAGGTGCCGTTTCCGTCCCGGCTGGGCGCGCCTGCGGAATATGCCGCGATGGTGGGCCATATCGTCACCAACCCCATGCTGAACGGCGAGGTCATCCGCCTTGACGGGGCGATCCGGATGGCGCCGCGCTGACAGGGCGGCTACCGCGCCTTAGATTAGCCGCCGGCGTATTGCGCGTCCGTTACATGCTCCAGCCAGGTGACGGCGCTGCCGTCCTGCGCTTCCTGCAGGGCGATATGGGTCATGGCGCTGTCGGGGGCGGCACCATGCCAGTGTTTCTCGCCCGGTTCGAACCAGACGACATCGCCTACGGAAAGGGGGCGGATCGCTTCCCCCTCCACCTGCGCGAGGCCATTGCCCGCGGTCACGATCAGCGTCTGGCCTAGCGGGTGCGTGTGCCAGGCGGTACGTGCGCCAGGCTGAAAGCTGACAGAGACGCCGCGCAGCCGGGCCGGGGCAGGGGCCGTGACGAGAGGCTGCATCGACACATCGCCGGTGAAATATTGCGGGTCGACATCCTGCGCGGGACGTTCGGCGGCGGGGTAGATCTGCATGAGATGTCTCCTTTGACGCGCAAGGTGGCCCAGCCCCCGAGCGCGGGCAAGTCCATTTTGCGGCACCCCTGCAGCCACAAAAGCAAACGGCCCCCGATGGGGGCCGCCCGGCTTCATTGGTTTGCCTGCCCGATCACAGGTTGGGATAGAGCGGAAACCTTTTGCAAAGCTCGGCCACTTCGGCCTTCACCTTCTCTTCCACCGCGCCGTTGTCATCGGGGCCATTTGCGGCCAGCCCGTCGACGACCTCCACAATCCAGCGGGCAATCTGGCGGAATTCTTCCTCACCGAAGCCGCGGGTCGTTCCGGCAGGGGAGCCCAGACGGATCCCGGAAGTGACTGTCGGCTTTTCGGGGTCGAAGGGAACGCCGTTCTTGTTGCAGGTGATATGGGCGCGGCCCAGCGCCTTTTCGGTATCGTTGCCCTTCACCCCCTTGGGGCGCAGATCGACCAGCAGAACATGGGTGTCGGTGCCATGGGTCACGGTATCCAGCCCGCCCTTGATCAGCTCGTCGCTGAGCGCCTGCGCGTTGGCGATGACCTGTTTGATGTAGGTCTTGAATTCCGGCTGCAGCGCCTCGCCGAAGGCCACGGCCTTGGCCGCGATCACATGCATCAGCGGGCCGCCCTGAATGCCGGGGAAGATGGCGGAGTTGAATTTCTTCGCCAGCGCCTCGTCGTCGGTCAGGATCATGCCGCCGCGCGGGCCGCGCAGGGTCTTGTGGGTCGTGGTCGTCGCCACATGGGCATGCGGGAAGGGCGAGGGGTGTTCGCCCGCAGCCACCAGCCCGGCAAAATGCGCCATGTCCACGTGCAGGTAGGCACCCACCATATCGGCGATTTCGCGCATGCGGGCAAAATCGATCTGGCGCGGAATGGCGGAGCCGCCGGCGATGATCATCTTGGGGCTATGCTCTTTCGCCAGCGCCTCGACCTGATCGTAATCCAGCAGGTTGTCCTGCTTGCGCACGCCGTATTGGATAGCATTGAACCACTTGCCCGACTGGTTGGGCGCCGCACCATGCGTCAGGTGCCCCCCGGCATCGAGGCTCATGCCCAGGATCGTATCACCGGGCTGCAGCAGGGCCTGAAAGACGCCCTGGTTCGCCTGACTGCCGGAGTTGGGCTGCACATTGGCGAAGCCACAGCCGAAAAGCTGCTTTGCCCGCTCGATCGCGAGGGTTTCGGCCACGTCCACATACTGGCACCCGCCATAGTACCGCCGGCCCGGATAGCCTTCGGCATATTTGTTGGTCATGATGCTGCCCTGCGCTTCCAGCACGGCATTGGACACGATGTTTTCCGAAGCGATCAGTTCGATCTCGTCCCGCTGGCGTCCCAACTCGTCGGTGATGGAGGCGGCCAGTTCCGGGTCGACCTGGGCAAGCGAAGCGGTAAAGAAGTCGGACATTTGGGGTTTCCTTGATGGCGCTGTTTCGCGGGCTTCGTAGCCCAAAGGAAAAGGCTGGGGAAGGCGGGAAACCGACGCAGGGGGCCTCTTGTGCGGCAATGCTGGCAGCGGCTGCGAATATATGGTTCTTTCGGAGCCGAAGGACGACGATCGGAAACCCGGGGGCCGCAGCATGAAGATAGCCTTTACCGCCAGCCGCGCGCCCGTCGCCCAGACGGCACTGGCAGCACTGGCCGACCGCTACGGCGACGTGCCCTTGAAAGAGGCGGAGGTCATCGTGGCGCTGGGCGGCGACGGTTTCATGCTCCAGACCCTGCATGAAACGCAAACGCTGAATGTCCCGGTCTATGGAATGAACCGGGGCACCATCGGCTTTCTGATGAACAATTACGGCGACAGCCGCCTGATTGCCCGGCTGGCGGCGGCAGAGGAGGCGGTGATCAACCCGCTTTCCATGCGCGCGACCCATGCCGATGGCGATGTTTCCCATGCGCTGGCCATCAATGAGGTCTCGCTGCTGCGCGCGGGGCCACAGGCGGCCAAGCTGCGGATCAGCGTGGACGGGCGGCTGCGGATGCAGGAACTCGTCTGCGATGGCGCGCTGGTGGCGACACCCGCTGGGTCCACGGCCTATAATTATTCCGCCCACGGGCCGATCCTGCCCATCGGGGCCGATGTGCTGGCCGTGACAGCGATGGCGGCCTTCCGTCCCCGGCGCTGGCGGGGCGCGCTGTTGCCCAAGCGGGCAGAGGTGCGCTTTGACGTGCTCGAACCGGAAAAGCGGCCCGTGATGGCCGATGCCGACGGAAAGTCCCACCGGGATGTGGTGACGGTCGAAATCCGCTCCGAACCCTCCGTTGCCCACCGCATTCTCTTCGATCCGGGCCATGGTCTCGAAGAGCGGTTGATCAGCGAACAGTTCACCTGATCTGGGCTTGCAGCCCTGCCAATGGTGTCCTTTTTCCGGTCGGGGGAATTTCCCGATTCACGGTGGAACAACTCCCCGTCATCGGCGTTAAATTAATGAGACGCGGGTGGTCTTGTACCAATCCCGTCCGGGTAAACAGTAAATAGGAGTATGCACGATGAATTGGGACCGTATCGAAGGCAACTGGAAGCAGTTCACCGGCAAGGTAAAAGAAGAATGGGGCGACCTGACGGACGATGACGTGGCACAGGCCAACGGCAATCGTGAACAGCTCGCGGGTCGCATTCAGGAACGCTACGGCTGCACCAAGGATGAAGCCGAGCGCCAGATTGACCAGTTCGCAGCGAAGCACTGACTTCGCCGTTGTTAACGAGTGACGGAGGCGGTCCCGAGGGGCCGCCTCCTTTATGTTCGGGGCAGGGCAATCGCGCACCTTCCAAAAAGCGAACGCCCCCGGGGGGGATGCTACCCCACCTATTAACCCTTTGTTAACTTTAAATTAGTTGCCTGACCGCCCGGGCTGGTCTTACCTTGGCCAACATGCAGCGGTCCTTTCCCATCCCCGGCCAGGCGGCGCGTTTCTCTGCCCTTATCGCGCGGGAACGTCGGACGCGGTTCACCGGCGGGCTTCTCGCCCCCTTCTGGTCCGTTGCCGTGCCGATGGTGTGGATCGGCCTTGTTGTAGGCCTCTTCATCATCATGGATAGGCGCCCGCCGATTGCCGTCGGGGTTGAGGTTTTCGTGGCCACCGGCATCCTGCCCTATGCCATGTTCCGTCAGACCATCGGGTCCATGGTCCGCTCCCTTGTCGCGCACCGCCACATGAAGCTCCTCGCCCCGCTGGGGGACCGGGATATCCTGACCGCCGCGGCATTGGTGGAGGCGGCGAACCTCGTCCTTGTCGCGCTGGTGGTTTTCGGCGGGCTCGCCATGATCGTTGGCGCCCCTCTGCCGGGCGATCTTTGGGGGGTCTACACCGCCTTGGCCGTAACATGGCTGCTGGCTGCTGGCGTGGGGTCGCTCCTCGCGCTTCTCAATGGCGTGTCCGAAAGTTTCGGTCGCATGCTCGCGGTCCTCCTGCGGCCGCTCTTCTGGATTTCCGGGCTGTTTTACACCGCGACCGAGCTTTCCGGTCCGGCGCGCGACCTGCTGTGGTGGAACCCGCTCTTTCACGCGACCGAGCTTCTGCGGGAAGGGTATTTCCACGGCTATCGTTCGCCCATCGCAGAACTTTGGTATCCCGCGGCCTTCGGCATCGTCTGTCTTCTGGCAGCTCTTTGCCTGCAGGCGCGCGGTCCGCTGAACCTGTCGTGGTGGCCCGGCGCATGATCTCCCTGATCGATGTCACTTGCCACGGGGACGCCCCCTTGCCGCATCCGGTGCTGGGGCAGGTCTCCGTCATCTTTCGCACTGGGGAGCGGGTCGGCATTCTGGCCCGCCCGGGCCGGGGCAAGAGCACGCTGGCGCGTCTTCTCTGCGGTATGGACCGTCCCGATGCCGGGGTCCTGCGCCGGCAGGGTCGGGTGTCATGGCCCATCGGATCGAGTGGTTTCCTCCATCCGGATCTGACGGGGACGATGAATATCGCCATCGCCGCCCGGGCCGTGGGGGCGGACCCCGCCGAAACGCTCGCCTTCTGCACGCGCCTGACCGGGCAGCCGGACGGATTCGCCCGCCGCATGGGCGGATATGCGCCCTCTGTCCGGGCCGCACTGGCCTGCGGCTTTTCCCTGAGCCAGCGCTGCGACTGGTACATCGCGGATGAAACCATCGGCTTTGGCGAAGGCCCGCAGCGCGCGCGCTCCGATGCGATGCTGGAACGGCGCCTCGCGGAAGCGGGGCTGGTCTTCATTACGCGCAACGTGACCCAGATGGGCAAATGGTGTGACAGGCATTTCGCCCTCCACGGCGGGCGCCTTATCGAGGTGGAGGATGCCGCCATGGCCGCAGCGGTAGACACTTCACCCGGGAAGGTGGCCAGATGCTGGAACT
>NZ_LWGH01000633.1:0-1292 GCF_001635395.1 Sulfitobacter sp. HI0129
ACTCACGGGCTGTCGCGACAGCGCCGCCACCTTTGCAGCATGGGTCGCGAAAAGGGACGCGGGCATCGCCTATCTGGCAGCCACGGGCCGCAGCATCAGCGAAGCCCGCCGCGTTCTGGCACAATGGTCGCTGCCGGAACCGGAGGTTTTCATCACCTCGGTCGGCAGCGAGATCTGGCGCCGCTCTGCCCCCGGCCAATACGAGCGTTGCGCCAAATTCGCCGCATTGCTCGACAAGGAATGGGACCGCGCAGAAGTCGAAGACGTACTGCGCGCCCAGGACCTGAAGCCGCAACCTGTCTATGAGCAGCGCCGCTGGAAGATCAGCTACATGGGCACCGCGGAGGAGGCGGACAATATCCGCGACCGGCTCTATGAGCATCGCCTTTCCGCGAGGGTCGTCGCCTCGCACGGCAGGTTCATCGACGTGCTGCCCCGCGCCGCCGGGAAGGCCAACGCCATCCGCTTCGTTGCCCGGGAATTCGGCCTCGACCTCGCGGATTGCGTCGCTTGCGGTGACAGCGGCAATGATCTCGACATGCTGACGAGATGCGGGCGCGCCATCGTGCCCTCCAACGCCTTCGACGAAATCGCCTCCCTGACCCGGCCCGGCCTTTACCGCAGCAAGGCGCCCCATGCGCTGGGTGTTCTGGAAGGCCTCGAACAGCTTGGCATGGCGCAATCCGCCGTCGCGCGGACGATGGCGGAATAGGGATGCGCGATCACGTCACGACAGCCACCAAGGCCCCGATCGGCTACTTCGTCCACCATCAGGGGCGGGGCCATGCGGAGCGTTTCGTCTCCATCGCCAAGGCCCTGCCCGAAGACCGCCCGCTCGCCGTTTTCTGTGCGCGCCCCGAGATATTGACAGGGCTCCCGAAACGGGTGGAGGTGATCGAGATCCCTTCGCTCTTCGAGCCGTCGGGAAATGAGCCGCGTGGAATGGGCGCGATCGCCACGCCCGATATGCTGCATTGCGCCCCGGTGGGCTGGCCCGGTATCCGGGCGGCCATGGCACAGATGGCCGCATGGTTCGAAAGTGCCGCCCCCGCGCTGATGATCTCCGATGTGAGCGCCGAGGTGGCGCAACTGGCCCGCATCTGTTCGGTTCCGCATGTGAAGGTGCTGCAGCACGGCACCCGCAGTGACCCGGGCCATATGGCGGCCTATGATGGTGCCGCCGGCTTGCTCGCCCCTTTTGACGAGGCACTGGCGCAGGAGGACTGGACCCCGGCCATGCGGGCCAAGACCTTCTTTGCGGGGGGTCTGGGGCTTGCCACGCGCAAGGCGCA
>NZ_LWGH01000634.1:0-1034 GCF_001635395.1 Sulfitobacter sp. HI0129
GCACGAAGCCCGCCGCCGTATAGGTCGCAGCTGTGCCACCGGGCGCGGTACGCCGGGCCACGCCGGTCAGGATCGGTTCGGCCCACATGGCCGGATTGCGGGCGGGGGCGAAACCGTCCAGAAACCAGGCGTCGGCCTTGCCCTCCCATTCGGGCAGGGTACCCGCCACATCGCCGATGATAACCTCCAGCGTCAGCCCCGGCAGATCGAACCGCCCGCCATCCGGCGACCAGTGCTCAAGAAACGCGGCGCCGGTTTCACCGAAGTCCGGCAGCGCCGCATGGGCGCGAACCATATCGGCGGGGGACAGCGGGAAGGCTTCGAAACTCGTGAAATGCAGCGGGCCTGCCATTTCCGCCTGCTGCCACGCCTCTGCCGCGACCAGCGCGTTGAGGCCGGTGCCGAAACCAAGCTCCGCGATATGAAAGCCGGGTCGAAACCGCTTTGGCAGGTCGTTCCCGCCCAGAAACACATGCCGGGTCTCTGCCGCGCCGTCCTGAAGGCTGAAATAGGGGTCGTCGAACCGGGTGGACACCGGCACGCCGTTGTCGTGCCAAGTGACACTGGCGGTCTGGTTCTCCATCGTGGCACCCTGTAACGGTTCGTTTCGCGCGGACACTGCGCAAGACGGCGGGGATTGGCAATGGTCGACATCACCATCAGGGGCGCAGGCATATTCGGCCTGTCCATCGCCTGGGCCTGCGCGTGCCGAGGCGCGGCGGTCAGGGTCGTCGACCCCCATGGCCCGATGGCCGGTGCGAGTGGCGGACTGGTCGGCGCGCTCGCGCCGCATGTGCCGGAAAACTGGAACCCGAAGAAGGCATTCCAGCTCGACAGCTTGCTCGCAGCGGGACGGTACTGGTCGGACGTCGCCGATGCCTCGGGGCATGATCCCGGCTATGTCCGCAGCGGGCGGCTCCAGCCCATTGCAGACGCCGCCGCGCTGGAACTGGCACGGGCGCGCGAAGATACCGCGAAAGAGCTTTGGCAGGACAACGCGCGCTGGACGGTGACGGATACGCCCACATCGAAAT
>NZ_LWGH01000635.1:0-3776 GCF_001635395.1 Sulfitobacter sp. HI0129
TGGCTGCGATAAGGCCGCCGCCCACCACGGTCATCTCGACCACGTCGACATAGGGCAGTTGCACGCCGCGCGTGTCCACCCGGTGATAATAGGGATTGCGCAGGAAGATCTGGCGCGAACTGTCGTTGTCGCTGGTGTTCATCCACGGCTGCAGCGTGGGCAGATCGGGGTTGTCGAACTTGTACATGTCGTCGCGCTTGTTGTGCAGCGCGGCCCAGCTGTTCACCCGGGCCTCCGCGACCGCCCGTTCCAGTTCGACCGGGTCGGCGAAATCCGCATGGAACTGGCGCAGGTAGTGACCGGGCCGGTAGATGAACGGCGGGCTGGCCTGTGCGAGCAGCGGAAGGAAGTTCGGATTGGGTGTGGGCCATTCGAAGACGACCGTTTCCGGATCGGGAAAGCGGACGCTGCCAAGCACGCCCTCTACATACATGAAATCGGGCGGCCCGTTGGGCGTGATCTCTGCATTGTTGATGACATGCTGCCACCAATAGGCAAAATCCGCGGAGGTGAACGGCGCCCCGTCGGACCATTTGTGCCCCTTGCGCAAGCGAAGGGTAAACCGCCTGCCCTCGAATATTTCCACGCCGTGCAGAATGTCCGGGTAGAGCGAATAGTCGGGCGCGTATCCCACGAGCCGCGCGTAGCCGTAGACGACCATCTGGCGCACGTCCTTCGAACGCGAAATCAACATATGCATCGTCCCGCCGGGGGTGCCGAAGCTTCGCCCCTTCGCTTCGAGGTCGATCACGAGCGGGGCCTGCGGCAATCGTTCGGCGACAGGGGGCAGGCGCAGGCTTTCAACTTCGTGCCGCCAATAGGGTGTTTCCTGCATTGGCAGCGCGGTCGTCGTATCCGCGATTGTGGACCGGGCCGCCGCCGGGGGCGCGGCTTGGGCCAAGGCCTGTCCGGTCAGCCCGCAAGCGAGTATCAGCGCCAGCCATCTAGACATGGTAGCGCACCATATGACCGGGTTCGAGTTCGCGCAGGGCTGGGGCCGTTTCTGCATCGAAGCGGAAAATTTCAGGCCAAGAATGCGGTGCGCCGGCCCCCCTCGCGACGAGTTCAAGGTCTATCGGGCGGGATACATCCGGCTCCGGCTGGGCGGCGATCAGGGCCTTGGTGTAGGGGTGCTGCGGATTGTAGAACAACGTGTCGGGCGCGGCCTGCTCCACGATCACGCCCGCGCGCATCACGGCGACTTCATCGGCGATGCGCGCCACCACCGCCAGATCGTGGCTGATGAAAAGATAGCTCAGATGAGCGCGGTCGCGGATATCTTCCAGCAATGTCAGGATCTGGTCCTGAACAGACACATCGAGCGCCGAAGTCGGTTCATCGCAAATCAGCAGGACCGGGTCCAGCGTCAGGGCGCGCGCGATCGACAGGCGCTGGCGCTGGCCGCCGGAAAAAGCATGCGGATATCGCTTTGCCACCATGGGGTCGAGCCCGACGAGCCGCAGCATTTCCGCCGCCTTATCGCGCCGCTCGGCGGCGGTGCCGATCCGGTGGATTTCCATCGGTTCGGTCAATGCGTCCTGAACCCGCATCCGGGGCGACAGGGATGAATAGGGGTCCTGGAACACCATCTGCGCTTGACGCTGGAACAACCGGCGCTGGGCGGTGGAAAGATCGTGTACCGGCAGGGCGGGTGCCCCGGGCTCCGCGCTGAACAGCACCTCGCCGCCCGGATCGGGCCGTTCCGCCCCCAGTGCGATGCGCGCGCAGGTCGTCTTTCCCGAACCGGATTCACCCACGACCGCCAGCGTCTTGCCCCGCTGCAGCGCCAGCGTGACATCGCGGCAGGCCGTCACCTGTGCCGGTTTGCGCCACCCGCCGGCGCGCATGGTATAGGTCTTGGTCACGTCGCGGAGCGACAGGATTAGATCGTCATGCGCCGGGGCCCGTGCTGGCCGGGCCACTTCCGGGATCATCGGCGCGGCCGAGAAAAGCTTCGCGGTATACCCATGCGCGGGGCTTGCAAGCACCTCCGCCGCACTGCCGCGTTCCATGATGCGACCCCGGTTCATCACCACGATCTGTTCTGCCATATTCGCGACCACGCCAAGATCATGTGTGACGAGGATCACCGCCATGCCGGTCTGGCTCTGCAAGTTGCGCATCAGGCCGAGCACCTGCGCCTGCGTCGTTACATCGAGTGCCGTGGTCGGTTCATCCGCGATCAGCAGTTCGGGCCTGGCGACCATCGCCATGGCGATCATGGCGCGCTGACGCATGCCGCCCGACATCTCGAACGGGTAGCTGCGCCAGGCCCGCTCGGGATCGGCAAAGCCGACCTGATCGAACATTTCCAGCACCCGGCGCTTCGCTTCGCCATGGCTCATGTTGCGGTGGATGCGAAGTGCTTCCGCCACCTGCGCACCGAGCCGGTGCAGGGGTGAAAGCGAGCGCATGGGTTCCTGAAAGATCATCGCGATGCGGTCCCCCCGCACCTGTCGCATGCGCCGGTCAGACAGGGACAGCAGATCGACAGGCGCGGTGCCGTTCCCCGCGGCGAAGCGGATGGAACCGCTGTGGATCGTCGCCGTCTGGGGCAGCAGCCGCAACACGCTCCGGCAGGTCAGTGTCTTGCCCGATCCGCTTTCGCCCACCAGCGCCAGTGTTTCGCCCCGGCGCAGGGAGAAGCTGACATTCTCTACCACCGGCGGGGCGGAGCCGAACCCGATTGTCAGGTCATCTACGTCCAGCAATGAAGTCATTATGTTCCCTGACAGGGCCGCGCGTGGCATTGCCGGGAGTGAAGCCCATTTGCGGCGCAGCGTCCAGTGTCACGAAACCCGCCTGCATCTACACATTCCCGGTGCGATGGTGCAGAAGGGACGAACCCGCAGGAAGGATACCGCGATGAGCCGACTGGACCTTTTCATCGACCGCATGGTTTCGCAGCGCGCCTGTCTCGATGCCGCGGCGCGACTGATCGCGGATTCGCACGGCCCCGTGTTCGAGCTGGGCCTCGGGAACGGGCGGACCTATCATCACCTGCGGGAGATCTTGCCAAACCGGCAGATCCATGTGTTCGAACGTGCCGTCGCCTCGCATCCCGACAGTACACCGCCCGATGACATGCTGATCCTCGGCGATGTCAACCAGACCCTGCCTGACGCGCTGGCACGTTTCGGGGCCACGGCTGCATTGGTTCACGCCGACCTCGGCGGGCATGATCGGGCCAAGAACGATGCTTTCGCCCGTGTCGTATCCCCGCTGGTGGAGCCGCTGCTCGCACCCGGCGGCATCATGGTGGCCAGCGATCGGATGTATTTCACGTCCATGGAAGAGTTGCCTCTGCCGCAGGATGCGGTGCCGGAACGCTGCTTTATCTACCGCAAGTAAGCAAATTGCCTTTAGTTAACAGTTTCTTGGCGCCGACATTTCCAAGTGTTGACGGCGCGTAAAACTGTGCTTGCAAGGAATCACCTCAGGCCGTAGCGTGCGCCGAGATGAAATTGAAACAACATTTCACTATGCGAAACAAATCCCGAGGAGGGGGAGCTACATGACATTTCTCAAAAAGCTGACCATGGCCAGCGCTCTGGTTGCTGCGGGCACCGTCGCCACTGCGGAAACGACGCTGATCCACGGCGAAGCCGGGCCGAACCGTGGCGCCCGCGCCGACGCGCTGCAGTGGTTCGCTGACCAGTTGACCGAACGTTCCGACGGCGAGCTGAAGGTCGACATCCAGTGGGGCGGCGCACTCTTCAAGGCCAACGCGGCCGTGCAATCCATCGCCGATGGCGTCGCGGACATGGGATCGGTGA
>NZ_LWGH01000636.1:0-1969 GCF_001635395.1 Sulfitobacter sp. HI0129
CTCTATGGGCGCGGCTATTCCGATCGCCCCCGAACGAGGCAGGACGCACAGTTCTTTCACCGGCAATTGAGGGAATTGCTGGATCATGTGGGCGTGGGGGACGATATCACCCTCATCGGCTATTCGATGGGCGGTGCTATCGCCACGTCCTTCGCCGCCGAACATCCGGGCCGCATACAGCAACTGGTACTGCTCGCACCTGCCGGAATGCGGGTTCCGGCGGGGCGGATGATCAACATCATTCGCAGCAGTCCCCTATTGGGCGACTGGTTGATGCACGCCGTTTATCCGCGCCAGTTCCGCAAGGGGGTAGAGGCGGAGCGGGACCTTCCCAGTTCCGTCCCCGACATCGGAAAGCTGCAAACCGCAGAGCTGGACTCGCGCGGCTTCATCCGGTCCGTCCTGTCGAGCCTGCGCGGGATACTGGCGGCTGACCAGCGGGAGGCGCACACCCGTATCGCCCAACAAGGCCTGCCCGTTCTCGCTGTCTGGGGGCGGGACGATGACGTGATACCGCTTTCCTGCGTAGGGACGCTTGCCGAATGGAACCGTTCCGCGGTGCAGGAAGTGATCCCCGGCGCCGGGCACGGCCTGCCCTATACCCATACGAACGAGGTGCTGCGCATCCTGCGCAGCGAACTGATCGCACTTGCGGGCCGCTGAGCCGCTCAGGCAGTGACCAGTCCTTCGAGCCGCCGTTCGCGGATGGGCAGATGCACGATCGCGCTGAACGCCCCGACCGCCACGCCGATCCACCACACGGCGGTGTAATTTCCGTAAACGTCGTAAAGACGCCCCCCCAGCCAGACACCGATAAAGCTGCCAAGCTGATGGCTGAAGAACACGATACCGTAGAGCGTGCCCATGTAACGCAACCCGTAGATATGGGCGACCAGCCCACTGGTGAGCGGTACGGTCGCCAGCCACAGCGCACCCATTCCGACGGAAAACAGAATGACGCTGAGCGGGGTAATGGGCAGGAGTATGAAAATCGCGGCAATCAGGGTCCGGCCCGTGTAGATCCCCGCCAGCAGATATTTCTTGGAATACCGCTTGCCCGCCCAGCCAGCCAGAAGCGTCCCCGCGATATTGGCAAGCCCGATGAGCGATATCGCTACCGCCCCCAGCGCAGAGGTCGTGGTGATGCCGATGTTGTGCAGAACGCCCCCCGGCACGATCGGGCCCGACATCTCAGTCACGAAGGCCGGGAAATGCGCGGTGATGAAGGCAAGCTGGTAGCCGCAGGAGAAAAAGCCGAGGAAAATGAGGGAATAGGACGGATCGCGGAACGCCTTGACGAGGATCTGGCCCATGGATTCTTCCAGCTCCGCCTTGCTGGCCATGGCGGGCGCACGCATGAAAGGAAGCGTCAGCACGAGCGAGAGGACAACCCCCGCGAAAACAAGGAAGGTCATCTGCCACGTCAGAAACGTCAGCATCCATTCAGCGACCGGAGCGCCAAAGACCTGCCCGGCGCTGCCCGCAGCCGTAACAAGCGCGAGAGACATGGAGCGGTTTTCGTCCGATGATGCCCGCCCCACGACGGCGAGGATGACGCCGAATCCCGTTCCCGCGATGCCGAATCCCACCAGCCACGCATAGGCCTGATGTTCGATCGGCAGGGTGGATTGCGCCGAAAGCGCCAATCCCAGCGCATAGATCAACGCCCCCATGATGATCGCGCGGCGGTCGCCTATCTTTTCCGCCAGCGCCCCGAAGATGGGTTGCCCGATCCCCCATGCGAGGTTCTGGATCGCGATGGCCAGTGAAAACTCGCTCCGCGCCCAGGCGAACTCTTCGGCGATGGGGATCTGGAATACCCCGAAGGAGGCGCGCACGGCGAAACTGACCATGATGATCACGCAGCCTACGATAAGGACCGGCGTGAAAAGCGAACTGCGGTATTCCAACAAAAGGTCCTTCCGGGGGGGGGTGAACGACGGCAGACTATGCCCAATCCCCGGCAGGG
>NZ_LWGH01000637.1:0-1156 GCF_001635395.1 Sulfitobacter sp. HI0129
AACCACCGCGAGCTTGAGCCGATGATCATCGGCCGCAACTTCAAGGTCAAGATCAACGCCAATATCGGCAATTCGGCTGTCACCTCCTCGATGGAGGAAGAGGTGGAAAAGATGGTCTGGGCGATCCGCTGGGGGGCCGATACGGTCATGGACCTGTCCACGGGGCGCAATATCCACAACATCCGTGACTGGATCATCCGCAACGCGCCGGTGCCCATCGGCACGGTGCCGCTTTACCAGGCGCTGGAAAAGGTCGGCGGCATCGCCGAGGATCTGAGCTGGGAGGTCTTTCGCGACACGCTGATCGAACAGGCCGAACAGGGGGTGGATTACTTTACCATTCACGCGGGCGTGCGGCTGCACATGATCCCGATGACGGTCAACCGCGTCACGGGCATCGTGTCGCGGGGCGGGTCCATCATGGCGAAATGGTGCCTGCATCATCACCGCGAAAGCTTCCTCTACGAGCATTTCGACGAGATCTGCGATATCTGCCGCCGGTATGACGTCTCCTTCAGTCTGGGCGACGGGCTGCGGCCCGGTTCGCTCGCCGATGCCAACGACGAGGCGCAGTTCGCCGAATTGCGCACGCTGGGCGAGTTGACACAGATCGCATGGGCGAAGGACTGCCAGGTGATGATCGAAGGCCCGGGCCATGTGCCCATGCACAAGATCAAGGAGAACATGGACGAGCAGTTGAAGCACTGCCACGAGGCGCCGTTCTATACGCTCGGGCCGCTCACCACGGATATCGCGCCGGGCTACGATCACATCACCTCTGCCATCGGGGCGGCGATGATCGGTTGGTTCGGCACGGCGATGCTGTGCTACGTGACGCCCAAGGAGCACCTTGGCCTGCCCGACCGGGACGATGTGAAGACCGGGGTGATCACCTACAAGATCGCCGCCCATGCCGCGGACCTCGCCAAGGGTCATCCGGGGGCGCGCCTGCGCGACGACGCGGTCAGCCGCGCGCGGTTCGAGTTCCGCTGGGAAGACCAGTTCAACCTTGGCCTCGATCCCGATACGGCGCGGGACATGCACGACCAGACCATGCCGGCGGAGGCGCATAAGGTCGCGCATTTCTGTTCCATGTGCGGGCCGAAGTTCTGTTCCATGCGGATCAGCCACGACATTCGCGCCGAGGCGGAAAAGC
>NZ_LWGH01000638.1:0-2214 GCF_001635395.1 Sulfitobacter sp. HI0129
CGCCGGAGCCTGAGCCTGTGCCCGAAACGCCGCCCGCCCCGGCGGAGGACACCGTGGATGCCGCTGCCATCGCCGCCGCCGTGGCTGCCGCGCAATCCGCCGTGGAAGACGCCCCCGCGCCCGCCGCGGCCGAGCCCAGCGGCCCGCCGCTTTCGGCCGGTGAAAAGGAATCGCTGCGCGTCGCGGTATCGAGCTGCTGGAACGTGGGCTCGCTCTCCACCGAGGCGCTGCGCACCACCGTCGTCGTCTCTGTCGCGATGAATCAGGACGGGACGCCGATCACCGGTTCCATTACCCTTGAAAGCAGTTCCGGCGGCTCCGACGGTGCCGCGCGGCAGGCTTTCGAGGCCGCACGCCGAGCGATCATCCGCTGCGGTGCCTCCGGCTACGCGTTGCCGGCCGAGAAATACGGCCAGTGGCGCGACATCGAAATGACGTTCAACCCCGAAAGGATGCGCATCAAATGAGTTCTTGGATTGGTATCAGGGCGCTCGCCCTCGGGCTGGCCATGCTTGCGGGAATGGCCGTTCCGGCGATGGCCCAGCAGGGCCCGTTGCGGATCGAGATCACCGAAGGCGTGATCGAACCCTTGCCCTTCGCGGTGCCCAGCTTTCAGCCCGAAAGCGGCGAGGCCGGACAATTGGCAAGCGATCTGGCCCGCGTGGTGGCCGAAGACCTGACCGGGACTGGCCTCTTCCGCCAGATCCCCGCCAGCGCCTTTATCTCCACCGTCAGCGATTTCAACGCGCCGGTGCAATATGCCGACTGGAAAGCCATCAACGCACAGGCGCTGATCACCGGGGCCGTCAACGTGCAGGGCAATACGCTGGACGTGAAATTCCGCCTCTACGACGTCTTTTCCGGCGCGGAACTGGGCAATGGCCTGCAATTCACCGGCACGGTCGACGGCTGGCGCCGCATGGCGCACAAGGTGGCCGATGCCGTCTACAGCCGCATCACCGGCGAGGGCGGCTATTTCGACAGCCGCGTCGTCTTCGTGTCCGAGACTGGGCCGAAGGACGACCGCAAGAAGCGGCTCGCGGTCATGGACTACGACGGGGCCAATATCCAGTATCTGACGGATTCGGGGTCCATCGTGCTGGCCCCGCGCTTTTCGCCCACCGGGGACCGGGTGCTCTATACCAGCTATGAAAGCGGCTTTCCGCGGATCTATGTGCTGGATATCAACAGCGTGTCGCGCCGGGTGCTGGAAAGCGCCGAAGGCACCATGAGCTTTGCCCCGCGCTTTTCGCCCACCGGCCAGACGGTGGTCTATTCGCTGACCCAGGGCGGCAATACCGACATCTACACCATGGACATCGCCAGCGGTCAGTCCGTCCGGCTGACGAATACGCCCGCGATCGAAACCGCGCCCAGCTTTTCGCCGGACGGAAGCCAGATTGTCTTTGAAAGCGACCGCTCCGGCTCCCAGCAGCTTTACGTCATGCCGGCCACCGGGGGCGAGGCCACGCGCATTTCCTTCGGGGAAGGGCGCTACGGCACCCCGGTCTGGTCGCCGCGCGGCGATCTCATCGCCTTTACCAAGCAGAACAAGGGCCGGTTCCATATCGGGGTGATGCGCACCGATGGCTCAGAGGAGCGGCTGCTCACGGCTTCCTTCCTCGATGAGGGGCCGACATGGGCGCCCAACGGGCGGGTCATCATGTTCGCGCGCGAAACCCAGGGCGCGGGCGGGTCGTCATCGCTCTATTCGGTGGACATCTCGGGCCGCAATCTGCGCCCGGTGCGCACGCCAGACGGCGCCTCCGACCCGTCGTGGTCCCCGCTGCAGAAATGATCCCCGCGCCGGGGTTTCGGGCCCCGGCGCGCGGCAATTCCAACCGGTGCGGTGCTGTGCTAGCATCGCGCCAAGCTCAGAACCGCTCATTCATTCGCCAAAGGCAGACCCAATGAAACCCATCCTGACCAGCACCCTTCTGTTCGCAGCCATCGCCCTTTCCGCCTGTACCGATCCCGCGCGCTTCGGCGGCGCCGACGCGGCGCTGGCCAATGGCGCGGCAGGCGCGATGACCTCCGGCATCGTTCCCGGCAGCGCCAACGACCCGGCATCCCCCGCCTATTTCCAGCAGGCCATCGGCGACCGGGTGCTGTTCGAGGTCGATCAATCCAACCTCACCCCCGTGGGCCGCGCCACGCTGGACGGTCAGGTGGGCTGGCTGATGCAGAACATGGATTATCAGGCCGTGATCGAAG
>NZ_LWGH01000639.1:0-945 GCF_001635395.1 Sulfitobacter sp. HI0129
GTACGTTTGTCCCACATCTTCCCCCAAAACTGCGTCGGGGCGAGCGTGCTTCGTTTATAGCGTTGAAAAAATATGGAACAAGTGAAGTGGAGTTTGACGTTAGTCAAACTGTTCCGCTGCATGGGCCGCCCTGATGCTTTCGATGAGCGAGGCCAGCGCCCGCGACGGCTTCAGCCCTTTCTTGACCACCAGATCAAAGCCGCAATCGAAGGACGGCGCGACCGGCGACAGGCAGCGCAGTTCCCCCTGCGCCACCCAGTGGGCGGCATAATGTTCGGGCAGATAGCCGATGAATCTGCCGCTTCGGATCAGGATCAACTGCGGCTCGATCTCATAGACCACCGCCTTGATGTTCTCGAATCCGAGCTCTGCATGGTGCCGGTCCCGCCAGTAACCGCGCCCGACCATATCCGCCCTGAGCAGGGTTTGCAGGTTGAGTTGCGGCGCGGGCATCCCGAAGAACGGATGTTTCGCCCCGCAATAAAGCGCATGCGTCTCCCGGTGCAGCGGCTGATAGCTCAGGCCCGCCGCCTTGTGGGGAAAGCTCCCGATCGCCACGTCGATCGCCCCGCTCAGAACCTTCTGCAACAGCTCCTGCGGCTGGTTCTGCGTCACCTCGAAGCGGATATCGTTGGGCACCGACAGATAGTCCGCGAAAGCCGCGTGCAGGCGCGCGTTGGGGTCGGTGGCGATGGCATCCACCAGCCCGACGCGGATCTCCCCGACAAGCTGCCCTTTCAGCGCGCTGACGCCCACGGAAAACTCTTCCATGTTCCTCAGCAGCCGCTGCGTCTCCGCAAAGACGAGCTTGCCCTTGTCGCTGAGCTTGAATCCCCCCCGCCCGCGCTGACANAGCGAAACGCCGAGGCGCTGCTCAAGTGCGGTGATGTGATTGCTGATCGTCGACGGACCGACCCCAAGCTCCGTCTGCGCGGCGGCAAAGCC
>NZ_LWGH01000640.1:0-4792 GCF_001635395.1 Sulfitobacter sp. HI0129
CGAAGGAAACACCCGTGTTGCCGTATTGCGGGAGCTCGACCGCAAATTCCACTCTGGAAAGTTCGCGGGAACCTTCCGGCGCGTAACCGCTAAAATTGTTCCACAAAACTTTGGTGATCGTGAGATTGCCATCCTTCTAGCTGGGATTCACGTTCGGGGGTCTGGTGTTCGAGACTGGGAGCGTTACGTTCAAGCACGTTTCGTTTTCGAAACTGTTGTGGGCCGGCCCGGAAAGCCGCCAATCATGAACCAAACCCAACTTGCCGAAAGCATGGGCAAGTCTGAGTCTTGGGTTACCCGCCTCAAACACGCTTACGAGTTTGCACTGAAATTTGTTGAGCACAGCGATAGTGAGGAGAACCCGCGCAAACTGGCTGCTGACAAGTTTTCCGTCCTTGAAGAGATCAGCAAAGCTCGTGCGATTGGGCCTCAGCTTAGGGACTTCGACAACGCCGCGCATGATGGCCTCCGGGACGAAGTTTTTGATATGGTCCTTAACAATGCGTTCAAGGAGTATCGTGACGCTCGATTTTTGAAAGAGTTTCATGATGATCCCGATCTTTGGCATCAGCTGAACTCAGGCGAGGAGCACATCGCCAACAAGTTGGCAAAGCAGGTCGAGACTAAGAGTAGCAGCCCGAAAGCGAAAATCGCAGGCCTGCCACAGCTGATCAAGCGATCGTTCGATCGGGGAGAAGCAGCTTTCGACGATGAAGACGTGTCTCAACTGCAGCAAGCAATTGATCTTATTGAGGATCAAGTTCATGAAGGCGTTCAGCCCTACCGCCTAGCGATCAAGAAAGCCGCAAGAACCCTTAATAAGGCCAGCCGCGCGGATGTGCTCGATTTGTCGGATCAAGACCTGAAGGAGTTTCGCGAGGCACATAGCTACTTTATCGGCTTAGTGGAAGCACACGGTTCGGGCAATTCAGGTAGCGACGCATGACCTACACACTGCTCCAACACCAAGAAGAGGGCGTAGGGTTCTTAACCGGCAATGCGGCCGGTCTACTGGCTTTTGAGCAGGGTCTCGGCAAGACGCTAGTGGCTATTGATGCGTTTCGACGTCTGCTGGATGGCGGCACTGCTGACCGGCTATTGGTGGTTTGCCCTAACTCCTTAAAGCGGAACTGGCTGGCCGAACTGAGAAAGTTCGCGCCTTTTCTTTCTGTGGACATTGCTGAGGGGCCACCAAAGAAACGCAGGGAGATATTCAGAGAATCTAAGGCGAGGGTGGTCGTCACGAGCTATGAAACCGCGCGAGCTGAAACAACCTCACTGATCGCACTATGCCAGAGGCAACGAACTATTTTGGTCCTTGATGAGTCCCATGCGGCCAAGAATTGGCGATCGCAGACCTCTGCTGCGATGCGTACTGTAGCGCCTCATGCAAATCGCCGGTGGCTTCTATCTGGAACACCAGTGACCAATACCGCAACTGATCTACACACTCAGGTCAATATTCTGGAGCCAGGCAAGTCCCCATTGGGCTCGGAGGAGGCCTTCCGGGCGCAATTGGAGTTCGACCCTCATGCAAAATTTGCTCAAGCGACTTTTGATCGCCTAATCCTTCGACGCACCAAGGAGCAATGCTTGGACCTGCCAGAAAAATCCTATGTGGATGTCAGGGTAGAACTGCCTGATTGGCAGCGTCGCGCATATAATCAGATGCGTGACGAGATGATCGCCGAGATACGCGACCTTTCAGGGCAAGAGTACAGGGCATATGCCGCCACGGCCTTGTCAAAACTGACGCGGCTCATTCAGCTTGCCAGCAACCCGGCGTTGATCTTCCCTGATCTCGACAAACAGCCCGCCAAGTTCGAAACGCTCGACGGCTTGATCGGAGACATTCTGTCGGTACCAGGCCGAAAGGTGATACTGTGGTCGAACTACATTCGAACGATTGAAAGCCTTTTGGTCCGTATTCCTGGCGCAGTTGCAATCTACGGAGCGACCCCTAATACTGAACGTCAGGAAATAGCACGACGTTTTCAAGAAGACGCAGACACACGGGTTCTGATTGCGAACCCAGCGGCTGCCGGCACTGGTTTCACCTTCACCGCCGCCAGCTTCACAATATACGAGTCGCTATCCTGGCGCTACGATCACTATGCGCAAAGTCAGGACCGCAACCATCGCATTGGGCAGACTGAGCCCGTCACCTATATGAGGCTGCTCGCAGCCGACACGATAGAGGAAGCTGTCGTAATCGCGCTGGAACGTAAATCCGCGCTAGCACGTGGATTGCTTGGCGATGAGGGGGCGGACGCATCAGTGGCACAGTTGTCACAAGCCGAAATGTGTGAATTGCTTGCGAACAATCGCCTTCCTGAAAGGGAAGTAGCAGACCACACCACAATGGTGCTTTCTTAAACTATGCTACGGGTCACGTCGAAGCAGCGCCCAAATGGTATATCCCGTATTTGAGCTCGGGACACAAAGCTATCGTCGTATTGCCAGAGATTGGCGGCAAGGCGATGCTCTGCTGGTGGAGTAAGAATGGGATACGTCGGCGGTTGGTGCATGGTTTAAAGCGCGCGCTTTAGGTTTGTGGACATCTGAGCAGGTTAGTGATCGCCCTTGGCGTTCTCTGTGAATACAGACCACGAAGCGAACTGACAGTAACCCCCTCAAAACAAAGGAAATGGTGCGGGCGGTGGGAGTCGAACCCACACGGGCATACGCCCAACAGATTTTAAGTCTGGTATGTCTACCATTCCATCACGCCCGCATCTGGCGTTGTTCTTCAATTTTCAGTTTCGGGCCTATATCGGGCCTGAAAACAGTCTCTTAATCGCAACGCCTTGTTCCGTATGCATATTTCAGCACAGACGCAAGGATTTTAAGTCTGGTATGTCTACCATTCCATCACGCCCGCGCCGGGTGATGGGGCGCACCATAGCTGTCCGGGGCGCGGTGTAAATGCTCAGATGTCCTTACCCTTGGGACCAAGCGGCGCGCCGTCGGCCAGCAAGGCCGCCTCTGACAGCCATGGATTGTTTTCCACCGCGATGAGCAGCTGCGCGCGGGCCTCCTCCAGCCGGTTGAGCTTCATGAGGGTGAGCGCCCGGCCCGACTGGGCCGCGACATGGTTAGGCTGCAGTTTCAGCGCGATGTCCAGATCGGCGAGGGCCGCTTCGGGCCGGTCCTGCAGGAAAGCGATATAGGCGCGCTGGTTGTAGCCTTCGGCGTACTCCGGGCAATAGGCCACGAGACGGTCGAATTCGGCGTCGGCCCCGATGAAATCATAGGCATCCCGGCGGGCCATGCCCGCGTCCAGCACCTCTTGTGCCGCCGCGTCGGGGGCGCGCAGCCAGACCTCCCACATCTTGCCGGAGACCGCCCTGCCCTGTCGGAAGTCCTCCGCCGCGCGAGCCTCTTCGAAGAGCCCCTGAAGCTCTTCGGTCACATCCGGGGCGGGCGGGCATTCAGCCGCCACCGCGGGGGCGGCGAGCCAGAGAAGCAGGAGCGGGGTTTTCATGAGGTAGCGCATGACCAAAGGATGACGCAACGGCAGCTTTCGTCAAGTCCCGTCGGCGAGCATGGTTTCCTTTACCGCTTCCATGGCGACATAGGTGGAGGTGCTGGCCACATGCGGCAGGGCGGAGATCGTTTCGCCCATGAAGCGGCGATAGGCGCGCATATCGCGGCACCGCACCTTGAGCAGATAGTCGAAATGGCTGGCGATCATATGGGCCTGCTCGATCTCCGGCACCTTGGCCACGGCGGCGTTGAAGGCCCTGAGTGCTGCTTCGCGCGTGTCGTTGAGTCGCACCTCGACGAAGGCCACGTGATCGAGCCCCAGCCGGATCGGATCGAGCAGCGCGCGGTAGCCAATGATCACCCCGTTTTCCTCCAGCCGGCGCAACCGGGCCTGGGTGGGAGACTTGGACAGGCCGATGCGGCTGGCGAGTTCAGTGATGCTGATGCGGCCATCCTCTGCCAGCACGGAGAGAATCGCCGTATCGAACCTGTCGAGTGCTGACCGTTCGTTTGTCATGCGAATTCGTCTTTCTTCGGTGTCATTTCCTGCAATATCGCATCTTTTCGGTCCGTAAGGCTTGTCAACCTAATATATTCTTGTCGAAACAGCAAAGGGCTTTCCCATGGCACGTGATAGCGCGACACCCCTCGAACATCATATCGATACGGCGACCTACGCCGATCACGGCGAGGTTCTGGATAAACTGGTTCGCAGCGCCGATTTGTCGAGCGCGGAGCGTGCGGAAATCTCTGCCCATGCGGCACAGCTCGTGCGGGATATCCGCGGCACTTCGGCCCCGGGCATAATGGAAGTCTTTCTGGCGGAATACGGGCTCAGCACCGATGAGGGTGTCGCGCTGATGTGTCTGGCCGAGGCGCTGCTGCGCGTGCCGGACGCGGATACGATCGATGCGCTGATCGAGGACAAGATCGCGCCCAGCGACTGGGGCCGGCATATGGGTCATTCGACCTCGAGCCTCGTCAATGCCTCCACCTGGGCCCTGATGCTTACCGGGCGGGTGCTGGACGACGACCGGCCCGGGCCGGTGCGGCATCTGCGCGCGGCGATCAAGCGGCTGGGCGAGCCGGTGATCCGCACTGCCGTCAGCCGCGCCATGAAGGAGATGGGCCGCCAGTTCGTGCTGGGCGAAACCATCGACGCCGCGATGGATCGCGCCCGGGGCATGGAGAAGAAGGGCTATACCTACAGCTACGACATGCTGGGCGAGGCCGCGCGCACCGAGGCGGACGCCAAGCGCTATCACCTGAGCTACAGCCGCGCCATTTCGGCCATCGCAACCGCCTG
>NZ_LWGH01000641.1:0-1967 GCF_001635395.1 Sulfitobacter sp. HI0129
GATAACGCCGACCTCGATTTCCAGACCTTCGGTGAACGCGACCGGAACGGCGCGCAGGAGTTCGGGGCGGAGAATGCCGCCGGAGCGCAGGCGGAGGCTGAAACCGCAGAGACCGAAGAGATTGCCCGCGTCCATGTGCCCACGGCGGGCGCGACGCTGGACATAGTGACCTGAAAGGGACCCCGATGATCGACGCAAGCACCGCCAGCGGCCTTGCCGCTACCGCAAAGGCCAGCGGCGCCGCCGCTTCGACCGAAAAGCTGAAGGAAAGCTACGACAATTTCCTGACCCTGCTGACGGCCCAGATCTCCAACCAGGATCCGCTGAAACCTGTCGATTCCACCCAGTTCGTTTCACAGCTCGCGCAGTTGTCGCAGGTGGAGCAGGGGATCGCGATGAACAGCAACCTCGAGACGATCACCGAAACGCTGGCGACCGTCGGCGCGATGTCGGATCTGCAACTGATCGGGCGCGAGGTTCTGGTGCCGTCTTCGCAGGTGCGGATGACGCAGACGGATTTCCCGCTCAGCTATCAGCTGAACGCGGGGGCGGAGAAGGTGAACATGCGCATATTCTCTGCCGACGGGGCGCTGGTGCGTGAACTGACCGGCCTGCCCGCGCAGCCGGATGAGGTGATCCCGGTGGAGTGGGACCGGCGCGACCGCGTGGGCCTTGCCGTGCCGCCCGGCACCTTCCGGGTGGAGATCGA
Source organism: Sulfitobacter sp. HI0129 (assembly GCF_001635395.1). Classification (NCBI taxonomy): domain Bacteria; kingdom Pseudomonadati; phylum Pseudomonadota; class Alphaproteobacteria; order Rhodobacterales; family Roseobacteraceae; genus Sulfitobacter; species Sulfitobacter sp. HI0129. Next base: position 710 of record NZ_LWGH01000641.1, read on the forward strand.
GGCGACCGATGGCGAAGGCGAGCCGGTAGGTGCGACCGTTCTGACGACGGCGGCGGTCGAGCGGGTGAATTTCACCGGCAAGGGCGCGGAGCTTCAACTGGCGAATGGTGAAACGGTTTCCTCTGCTGCGATACGCGCGGCACGCTGACCGGCCCGCGCGCGGGGGTCAGAGCCGCGCGATATCCCGTTTGAAGAGCGAGACGAACAGCACGTCTTCGATCCCCGGATATTCCGCCAGCAGTGATTGGCGCAGATCGCGCGACAGCGCGTCGCTGTCGATGGCCACCCCGCGCAGGGCAGGGCCTTCGGCGGTGCGCTGCATTTCTTCGAGTAGCGAATCGCGAATCCGCATCGCGGTCACGGCATCGCTGTATTCCGCGGCGATGACCGGATCGGTGATCTTGAGCGCGAAGTCCGCCACCACGTAGGATATGCTGCGCGCCTTTTCGACAGGCACGGTGACCTGACCCAGCATCACGATGGTCCGGTCCTCGCGCGGGTCCTGTACGGCGTCCTTTGCATCGCCGTAACCGTCGGCGTGCTTTTCCGCGCCGGGTTTGGCCTTGGCGGCTTCGCTATTTGTCGCGGTTTCACTGAGGGAAGGCGCCAGCACGGTGCCCGCGCCGTAGCCTGCGCCCGCAAAAACGAGCGGCAGTACCGTGAATGCGATTGCGACCTTTTTCATCATCGACCTTTCGTCAGGATTCCTCCTGTCCTAAAGGTCGATTGTGTCCATCATTGTCTGAGAATGTGGCACGGCCAAGGTTCAGTAAGGCAGAACTACGTCAAGAGCGTCCTCGCCATAGCTGCGTTCCTGCTGCCGCGACAGTGTTCCACGCCCGCCATAGGCGATGCGGGCCTCGGCGATCTTGTCGTAGGAGATGGTGTTGTCGTTGCGGATGTCGGCAGGGCGGACGATGCCGGCCATGCGCAGTTCGCGCAATTCGTGGTTCACCTTGATTTCCTGCCGTCCGGCGACAACCAGCGTGCCGTTGGGCAGCTTTTCGATCACCAGCGCGGCCACCTTCAGGTCGATCTGTTCGCCCCGGTTGATGGCGCCGGAACCGCTGGCTTCGGTCTGGGAGCTGATATCGACGATGTCGCCGCTCGGCAGATCCGCGCGGCTGATGCCGGGCAGGATCGCGGCGATCTTCGCGCCGTAGCCGAAGAAGGTCGGGAAGCCGATGGAGCTGCCGCCCTCGCGCTGGCGGTCGGTGGAATTGCGCAGCCGCGCCCGGTCGTCGATGGAGATGATGAC
>NZ_LWGH01000642.1:0-3005 GCF_001635395.1 Sulfitobacter sp. HI0129
CCTCGGTCACCGTGCTCGTGGATCGGGATGTGGTGATTTATTGACCCGGACAGAAAGCCCAGCCTCCTATCTCGAGCGATATCTCGATCCGTTCCGCGACCTTCTGCGGCGCGACGACGTGGTCGAGATCGCGGTCAACCCGGACGGCAAGGTCTGGCTCGAGGTCGCGGGCGACGCCACGATGCGCCACGAAGGCCAGACCGTGGATCGCACCACCGCCCTCAACATGGCCCAGACCATCGTCGGCGACGCCAAGGCCCGCGTCTCTGAAAAGAACCCGCTCGTGTCCGGCAAGGTGGAATATGCGGGCCGCCCCCTCCGGGTCCAGGTCGCCGTGCCGCCCGCCATCGACCGCGGTGCCTCGATCACCATCCGACTTTTCGCCTCGGGCAGCGTCCGGGACTACGCCCCGGCCTATCTCTTCGGCAAGGCCGTCTCGCTCGATGCGCTCCGCGCCGAGAAGATGAAAAACATCGCCAGTCTCGCAGAAGAAAACCTCGAGGTCGCGCTGCAGACCCTCGTCGAGGCGCGGCTCAACGTCCTGATCAGCGGCGGCACCTCGACCGGCAAGACCACTTTCGCCCGCCATCTTCTGACCCATATCACTGAGCACGAACGCCTGATCACCATCGAGGACGCCTTCGAGCTATTCCCCGCCCAACCGAACACCGTCGCCCTCCTGGCCGACCGCGGAACCGGTTCGCAACGCAGCGCCAATGCCCTCCTTCAGGCCTCCCTCCGCATGCGCCCCGACCGGATCATCGTCGGTGAGTTGCGCGGGGCCGAGGCCCTGACCTATCTCGAGGCCATCAACACTGGCCATGGTGGGTCGGTCTCCACGATCCACGCCGAAACCGCGGAACTCGCCATCGACCGGCTGGCGATCATGGTGCTGCAGGCCGGCACACCGCTGACCTTCGCTGAAGTGCGGGAGTACATCCGGAAATCCATTGATGTGATCGTGCAGCTGGGGCGGGCCGAGGGCAAACGGGGGATCACTGAGTTCTATCTGCCTGGAAGCAGAAACCAGCCGCCGCCTTGAGGCTCGTTAGCAGAACTGGGTCTCCGGAACCATAATGCGTGGGCACTGCTGATGTCATAGTACTTTAGGCGGTTTCGGCATCTTTCCCCGTCGAAAACGGAACAATCTTGCATAGCGAACACAGGTTCACTCGCGGCTCAGCCTTACCCTCAGTCAATCTTTCAACTGAAGTTTCCTTGCCGGCCATCAGGTCTGAAACCGCCAACATGAAAGCATCCTTGTCGGCTGCTTGCATCGCTCCACGGGCACCTTCAAATCCGCAGTTCAACGCCGCCGCCGCTTGCCCTCTTCGAAGTGCGTCAGAGATTAACCTCGGCGTCCAGGATACAGGGTTCATACTGCCCTGGTTGCCAAGTTCACTCAACAGTATTGCGGTACACCAATCACCTGAACCTGCCGCATCAAGAAAATATGGCGCCTCGAAAGCATCAAGTTCGAACCAATCCCAGCCAAGGCGAAATTCCAAGCCTCGCGGTCCTAAGGTTTGAATGATGAGATTTGGCCCAGTGAGATCACGGATTTCATTGATGTGACCGAGCCTATCTTCGGCAAACTTTAGGACGTGACAAACATCTATTGCCTTTTGAAATTGGCTCTCATCCCCTATGGAAGACGGCTCAAAGAGGACTAGACCTCCACTTTCGCGTACCCAAGAGGCAAGCTTCAGGGCGCTCGGAGACACGCGGTCAAAGAAAAAGATATCGGGAACGCAATCACTATCCAATACCGGCTGGATTTGTCGGATCGTCGTTGATCTGAACCTTGGAAGCCAACCGCCGCAATCCGGGCAAGTCAACACATAACGATGTGACCTGTGGCCTTCAGCATCTACCTTGAATTTCTGAACGACAACTGGCGTGGAGACCGACTGTTCTTGCCATACAAAGTCAGTTTTAACGCCGTCGAACTGAAGGTCGTGAACAACGAAGTCTCCCGGTTCATCACATCCAAGTCGCGCCACAGGAAACGAATCCCAACCCAGCCAGCTCAACAAGGCCATAACATTCCCGCACGAACCGCCTGCCGAAGCAAAGGTCGCCTCAAGGCCCTCCACAACATCCATGGCCACGAAGCCTGTTCCCATGGCCCGTAACCCGATGGCTTCCTGTTTCTTGTCGTCGATCATCGTTCCCAGTCCCCACGAAGCCACATAGATGAGAGCTGGTACTCCGTGTCTGATTCTATGACAGGATCGGAGTAGTCTGCTGTTTCTACATACAAAACACCCACTGACATACGATCTCCTGCGATAGCCCCGTACCTATGGTCATAGCACGCCAACAAGGCGCCGACCGATAAAAGCTTGGAAGATAATGGTGACACGAAAGCCTTGCAACCGCCAAGTTCGCTCAGTGCCCGCCGATACCGGTGACGTCCGACATCTAAATTACGTCTTGGCCGTTTTTCGACCCTAATGATTCCAATGACTTAGGTCAATACGCGACATTTGCAAATCCGCCTTCCGACACCCCAAATGCGCTCTGAGACACCGCAAATGCGTTCTGCCTTGCCCCCCTGCCCTGCCGGGTTGAGCGTTAGGCACAAAAAAACCGCCCCGAGGGGCGGCTTCTTTGTAACCGCCCGATTGATACCGCGGTTTAGGCGTCGGGCGCCCAGTTCCACGGGAGCAGTTCGCCGAGCCGATTGATCTTGTGATCGTGGATGCGCTCGAGCAGATCGGCGAGCCAAGCCTGCGGGTCCAGCCCATTCATCTTCGCGGTCTCGATGAGTGTCATGGCGCGGGCAAGGGTTTCTCCGCCGCGGTCCGAGCCGGCAAAGAGCCAGTTCTTCCTTCCGATGCCGATTGGGCGCATGGCGCGCTCGGCGGGGTTGTTGTCGATGCCGGTGCGTCCATCCTCGAGGAACAGCTCGAAGGACGGCCAGCGGGACAGCCCGTAGCGGAACGCCTTGGCGAGGTTGCCCTTGCCGGGAATACGAAGCAACTGGGCTTCGGCCCACGCCT
>NZ_LWGH01000643.1:0-20530 GCF_001635395.1 Sulfitobacter sp. HI0129
GCGCCGCGAGCCTGCCGCTTTCGAACCGATACCTCGTTGATCGCGCCACCATATTGGGAGAGTGAGCCATGATCCTTTGCTGCGGCGAAGCCCTGATCGATATGATCCCCGCACCTACCGAAGCCGGAGCGGTCGGCTTCGTACCCCATTGCGGCGGCGCTGTTTACAACACGGCGATTGCGCTGGGGCGCCTCGGCGCCCAGACAGGGATGCTCACCGGGCTGTCGAGCGACATGTTCGGCCAGCAGCTGGCAAGCGGGCTGAAGGCGAGCCATGTGGATGTGCGCCCGGTGATCACCGCGGATCGACCCACGACGCTGGCATTCGTGCGCCTTGTCGGTGGGCATGCGACCTATGAGTTCTACGATGAAAACTCGGCTGGTCGCATGCTGGAGCCGGATGATATGCCGCAATTGTCGGCGGAGGTGACGACGCTCTATTTCGGGGGGATCAGCCTTGCCTGTGAGCCTGCAGCCGACGCCTACGCGGCGCTACTGCAGCGGAACCACGCAGGTCGGTCCGTAATGCTCGACCCGAACATCCGCCCCGGTTTTGTGCGCAACATCGAACGCTACCGCGCCCGACTGGCCAGTATGATCGGCCTCTCGGATATCGTGAAAGTCTCTGACGAAGACCTTAACTGGATCACGCCCGAACCGATGTCTTTGCGCGACAAGGTTTCGCAATTGCTCACTGCAGGACCATCCGTCGTCATCCTGACGCGGGGCGGCGACGGGGCGACGGGCTATCTGAAAGGCGGCGACGAAGTACATGTGCCGGCCCGAAAAGCGGAAATCGTCGATACGGTAGGCGCGGGCGACACGTTCAACGCAGGTGTGCTCGCCAAGTTGTCAGAGTTGGGCGCGTTGACGCAGCAAAGCCTTGCGAACCTCGGCCCAGACGCGTTGGAGGCGGCGCTGGAACATGGGGCGCGGGTGGCGTCGATCACGGTATCCCGGGCGGGCGCCAACCCGCCGTGGGCGGAAGAAATCTGACACGGGCTTTTTCGTTTGCCCATATGTTAGCGCTAACGTAAGATAGCAGAAAGAGGCCCGAGGGCGGAAGCAAGGCGGGAGGGACGAATGACGACACTCAATCCTACGATCGAACGGGTGACCGAACGCATCATCCGGCGCAGCGAAGAGACGCGGAAAATCCATCTTGAACGCATGAGGACGGCGGCATCCAAAGGCCCGGCCCGCGCGCATCTTTCCTGTAGCGGGCAGGCGCATGCCTATGCAGCCGCGGGCGAGGATCAGAGCAAGTTGGCCCAAGGCTCCGCAGGCAACCTCGGCATCGTGACGACCTATAATGACATACTTTCGGCGCACCAGCCCTTCGAACGCTTTCCCGAGTTGATCAAGGCGGCGGTCCGGGAGGTCGGCGGCACGGCGCAGGTCGCGGGCGGTGTTCCGGCGATGTGCGACGGGGTCACCCAGGGCGAAGCGGGGATGGAATTGTCGCTCTTTTCGCGCGACGTCATCGCGCTCGCCGCCTCCGTCGCGCTCAGCCACAATACATTCGACGCCGCCGTCTTTCTGGGCGTCTGCGACAAGATCGTCCCGGGCCTTGTGATCGCGGCGCAGGCATTCGGGCATCTCCCCGCCGTGTTCCTGCCCGCGGGGCCGATGACGAGCGGCTTGGCCAATGACGAAAAGGCCAAGGTGCGACAGGAATTCGCCGCGGGCGAATGTGGGCGAGACAAGTTGATGGCCGCTGAAATGGCAGCCTACCATGGACCCGGCACCTGCACTTTCTATGGCACGGCGAACACGAACCAGATGCTGATGGAGTTCATGGGCCTGCACCTTCCGGGGGCAAGCTTCGTGACCCCGAACACCCCGTTGCGCGATGCGCTGACACGCCATGGCGCGCAGAGGGCGCTTTCACTCAGTGCGCTCGGCAATGACTATACGCCTGTATGCGATATTCTGGACGAGAAGGCGTTTGTGAACGGGATCGTCGGGCTCAACGCAACAGGTGGCTCCACCAACCTGCTCATCCATCTGGTGGCGATGGCACGCGCCGGGGGGATCATCCTCGACTGGCAGGATTTTTCCGAGATTTCGGATGTCACGCCACTGATGGCACGGGTCTATCCCAATGGGCTGGCGGATGTGAACCACTTCCACGCCGCGGGCGGGCTTGGATACATGATCGGGAACCTGCTGCAGAACGGCTATCTGCACCGCGATACGAAGACCGTCGCGGGCGAAGGGCTGGAGCATTACACAAAGGATCCTGTCTATGCCGATGGGTCCCTGACATGGGAAAACGGCCCCGAAGAGAGCCTGAACGACAAGATCCTGCGGCCTGCCTCGGATCCCTTCCAGCCCACAGGTGGGTTGAAGCGGATGACAGGCTCCCTCGGGACGGCGGTGATGAAAGTCTCCGCGGTGGCGCCGGAAAATCGCGTGGTCGAAGCACCCGCCCGCGTCTTTGCCGATCAGGCGGAGGTGAAAGCCGCCTTCAAGGCAGGCAAACTCACTGAGGATGTGGTCGTCGTGGTGCGCTTTCAGGGACCAAAGGCAAACGGTATGCCGGAGCTGCACTCGCTCACGCCGCTTTTGTCGATCTGTCAGGGCAGGGGGCAGAAGGTCGCACTGGTGACGGATGGGCGGATGTCAGGCGCGTCGGGCAAGGTGCCGGCGGCGATCCATGTCTCCCCCGAGGCGGTGGACGGCGGCCCCATCGCGCGCATCCGCGACGGCGACATCCTGCGCGTCGATGGCGAGGCGGGAACGCTAGATGTTCTGGCGGATATAGACGACCGGCCTGATGCTCAGGCCGACCTTTCGGCTGCGCAATGGGGTACAGGGCGGGAGCTCTTTGCGACATTCCGCAACACTGTCGGTGCCGCATCGGACGGCGCATCCATATTCGGAGCCTGAACGCCATGAGCCTGCCCCCCAAAGAAGCTTCGAAAACCACCCGCGAGATCTGCGGATTGGCCCCCATCATTCCGGTCCTCGTGGTGGAGAATGCCGCCCATGCGCGCCCCTTGGCCGAAGCGCTCGTGGCGGGTGGGTTGCCCGTACTGGAAGTGACCCTGCGCACAGCCGCAGCACTCGATGTCATCTCGGAAATGGCGAAGGTGAAGGGCGGGCACGTCGGCGCGGGCACCCTCATCACGGCCGAGGATGTACGCGCGGCGAAAGCAGCCGGTGCCACATTCGGCGTCTCGCCCGGCGCGACCGATGCGCTTCTGGCCGCCTGTGAAGAGGAAGACCTGCCGTTGCTGCCCGGCGCCGCGACCGCGAGCGAGGCGATGCAGTTACTTGCGCGCGGCTATGACATGCTGAAGTTCTTTCCTGCCGAAGCCTCCGGCGGGGCGCCCGCGCTGAAAGCGATCGGCGCGCCCTTGCCGCAGATCACTTTCTGCCCCACGGGGGGTGTCACCCCCGATAATGCGACAAGCTATCTGAGCCTGCCCAATGTCATATGCGCCGGGGGGAGTTGGGTGGCGCCGAAGGATATGGTTGAGCGGGGCGACTGGGCAGGCATCGAAACCCTGACCCGGGAGGCTGCTGCGTTGCGCAGGTAATGAGGCGCGGATTGGTAGGGGAGAGCCCCTAGGAAACACCGCGCCGCGGCCCGAGACTTGCTTTTTCACCCGAACTGTCCATAATTTTACCCGCGTATTATTATGGATAAGTTTCGAGCAAGTGTCGCAGCGCAAGATCAAGAATATGGAAGAATTCGCAGCGGTCAGCGGCATCTCCCGACCGACCCTGTCAAAGTTTTTCAACGATCCCGACAGCGTGCGCCGATCGACGCGCGATCGGATTGAACACGCGCTCACCCAGTTCGATTACCGGCCCAACGTCTATGCGGTGAACCAGAACCGGCGCACGACAAAGAACATCGGTGTGGTCTTGCCGAACCTGGCCGACCCCTTCTTTTCCGAAATCGGGCGAGAGGTTGAACTGGCCTGTATTGCCGCCGGATATAGCCCGATCCTGCTCAGCTCCCACGGGAGTCCGCAGCAGGAACGAGCAAACCTCGAGTCCCTGCGCGCGCTCAAACCCGCCGGGGTTTTGTTGGCGCCCTTCGGCAAGGCCTCCGACCGAAAGGATATCGAAAGCTTTAATGACGCTGTGCCAGTGGTGTTGTTCGATGCCAACGTGGAAGGCGCGGGGGAGGCGTTCGTCGGGGCCGATAACTTCCAAAGCGTTGACCTGATTGTGGAATACCTGTGCCGAAGCGGCCAGCCGCCCTGTTTTTTCGAGATGAAATCGCCCCTGAACCCCAACGCCAACAAACGGCGGAACGCCTATCTGGAAAGCATGAGCCGACATGGCTTCGAGGCGCAGGTGCATCAGGCCGAAGGCGAAGGCTGGCATTTCGAGGAAATCGGCCGCTCGGAAGGGGGGAGGCTTCTCAAGGAAGGTCGCTTTGAAACAGATACGATCCTGTGTTCCAACGACCGTCTTGCCATCGGGATGCTGTCGGCGGCCTATAGCCTCGATATCCGCGTCGGTCACGGTGACGGTTGCGCGCTTCGGGTCGCGGGCCATGATGACCATCCGTTTTCGCGTTTCACCTGCCCGTCGCTGACCACGATTGCGCAGGACTACGCAGCAATAGCGAATCGTGCGGCACATACGCTCTTCAAAATTCTCGACACCGAAGCGCGGCCTTCGACTCGAGAAGAAACACTGTTCGAAGGTAAGCTGGTGATGCGCGATTCCGCTTGACCACTACGGTTTTCGCCCCAGATTATATTTACGCGCGTAAAAAATAGATTGACTGCGCGTCATAGTTTCCAGTAGCCTCGCTCCATCATCCCGAACTGGAGGAATACGGATGTCACTCAAGCATAAATTATTTGCGGCGACGGCACTGTCGCTGATCACGGGCAGTGCTGCGCTGGCTGAAACCATCACAATCGCCACGGTCAACAACGGCGACATGATCCGGATGCAGGGTTACACGGACGACTTCACCGCCGAGACCGGCATCGACGTCGAATGGGTCACGCTGGAAGAAAACGTGCTGCGCCAGCGTGTCACCACGGACATCTCGACCAAAGGCGGCGCCTTCGACATCATGACCATCGGCATGTACGAAACGCCGATCTGGGGTGCCAACGGCTGGCTCGTTCCGCTTGATGACCTGAGCGCGGAGTATGAAGCTGACGATATCCTGCCCGCCATGCGCGCGGGGCTGAGCCATGACGGTACCCTGTATGCCGCACCGTTCTACGGCGAAAGCTCGATGATCATGTATCGCACCGACCTGATGGAAAAGGCCGGGCTTGAGATGCCAGCCGAACCCACATGGCAGGTCATCCGCGAAGCGGCGGCCAAGATGACCGACCGTGAAAACGACATCAACGGCATCTGCCTGCGCGGTAAGGCCGGTTGGGGCGAGGGCGGTGCGTTCATCACCGTTACAGCCAATTCGTTCGGGGCGCGCTGGTTCGATGAAGAGTGGAATGCGCAATTCGACCAGCCCGAGTGGAAAGAGGCGCTCGAATTCTACGTCGGCATGATGGAAGAATCCGGCCCCGCGGGCTATGCGACGAACGGGTTCAACGAAAATCTTTCCCTGTTCCAGCAGGGCAAATGCGGCATGTGGATCGACGCGACCGTCGCGGCCTCATTCGTGACCAACCCGAATGATTCGACCGTCGCCGACAGTGTCGGCTTTGCGCTCGCGCCCAACAGCGAAGGCGTAGAGAAGCGCGCGAACTGGCTCTGGGCCTGGGCGCTGGCCATCCCGGCAGGCACGCAGAAGGAAGAGGCGGCAAAGGCATTCATCGAATGGGCGACCTCAAAAGAATATATCGAGCTTGTCGCCGCGAAAGAGGGCTGGGCCAACGTGCCCCCGGGCGCACGCACGTCTCTGTATGAGAACGACAACTACAAGAGCGTTCCCTTCGCGAAAATGACGCTGGATTCGATCAACGCCGCCGATCCTCAGAACCCGACGGTAAAGCCGGTGCCCTACGTCGGCGTCCAGTTCGTCGCGATCCCCGAGTTCGCGGGCATCGCCACCGAGGTCAGCCAGGAATTCTCGGCGGCCTATGCGGGTCAGCAGAGCATCGACGAAGCGCTTGAAAAAGCGCAGGCGCTGACAAACGAAGCCATGGAAGCAGCCGGCTACAGATAAGCCGCAGCAAGGGGGCGGCGCAGCAGCTGCCCCCTATCCCGCCACCACCTTGCACATGTTATCTTTCACTCGGGCGGCGCAGCGCCGCTACCGGAAAGGTTTGTCCGATGGCTACCCAGCATTCCAGATCAGCGGCACGCTTCATGATGGCTCCGGCGGTGGTTCTGCTTTTGGGCTGGATGCTCGTGCCCCTGACGATGACGCTCTACTTTTCATTCAAGAAATACCTGCCCTTGCGTGGCGGGGATCTGGGCTGGGTCGGGTTCGACAACTATGTCCGCTTCGTCACATCGAGCGCGTTCTGGCCGTCGGTGATGACCACCTTGATCATCGTGGGCGGCGTCCTGCTGATCACGGTGGTCTTCGGCGTGCTGCTGGCGATCCTGCTCAACCAGCCGATGTGGGGTCAGGGTATCGTGCGGATCCTCGTCATCGCACCGTTCTTCGTCATGCCCACGGTTTCGGCGCTGGTGTGGAAGAACATGTTCATGGATCCGAACTACGGCCTGCTCGCCTATCTGTGGGAGTTTTTCGGGGCACAGCCCGTGGAGTGGCTGAGCCAAGCCTCCCTGACCTCGATTATCATGATCGTTTCATGGCAGTGGCTGCCCTTTGCGACGCTGATCCTGCTGACCGCCATCCAGTCGCTCGACAGCGAACAACTGGAAGCGGCCGAGATGGACAGCGCGCCCGCTTTCAAGCGTTTCATCTATATCGTCCTGCCGCATCTGTCGCGCGCGGTAACGGTAGTGATCCTGATCCAAACGATCTTTCTGCTGTCGATCTTCGCTGAGATTTTCGTGACGACGGGCGGCGCTTTCGGCACCCGGACCCTTACCTATCTCATCTTTCAGCGTGTCCTCGAAAGCCAGAACGTGGGCCTCGGCTCCGCCGGTGGTGTCTATGCAATCATTCTCGCCAATATCGTTGCGATCTTTCTGATGCGCATCGTCGGCAAGAACCTCGACGCTTAAGGAGGCCGCCATGGCACGCTCAGTCACCCCCAGGCGCAAGGCTCTCAACACCGCCGCCGCATGGTCCGTGGGCCTTCTGATCTTCTTTCCGATCCTTTGGACCATCCTCACGAGCTTCAAGACCGAAGCACAGGCGATTGCCGATCCCCCCCTGTTCCTCGGCTTTGACTGGACGCTGGAAAACTATGCCACGGTAATGGAGCGTTCGAATTACGGGCGTTTCCTCTGGAACTCGATCGTCATCGCCGGGGGCTCGACGCTTCTGGGTATCCTGATCGCGGTGCCGGCGGCGTGGTCCATGGCCTTCGTGCCGTCGAAGCGGACCAAGGATATCCTTCTGTGGATGCTCAGCACAAAGATGCTGCCCGCGGTGGGGGTACTTTACCCGATCTACCTGCTGAGCATCCAGTTTGGCGTGCTCGACAGCAAGATCGCACTGGTCGTGATCCTGATGCTGATCAATCTGCCGATCATCGTCTGGATGCTCTACACCTACTTCAAGGAAATACCGGGCGAGATCCTCGAAGCCGCGCGCATGGACGGCGCATCGCTGAAAGAAGAGGTGCTGTATGTCCTCACGCCCATGGCGATCCCCGGCATTGCATCGACCATCCTGCTGAACGTCATCCTCGCCTGGAACGAAGCATTCTGGACGCTCAACCTGACGGCCGCAAAAGCGGCACCCCTCACCGCCTTTATCGCAAGCTATTCGAGCCCCGAGGGATTGTTTTACGCCAAGCTCAGCGCCGCATCGACAATGGCCATCGCGCCGATCCTCATCCTTGGCTGGTTCAGCCAGAAACAACTCGTCAGCGGCCTGACCTTCGGCGCTGTCAAGTAAGTAAGGAAACGACCCATGGGACATATCAAGCTTGACCAGGTCTCGAAAACCTTCGGAAGCGTCGAAGTCATTCCGCCACTGGACCTGACCATCGAAGATGGGGAATTCACGGTGTTCGTCGGCCCGTCGGGCTGTGGCAAATCCACGCTTCTGCGACTGATCGCAGGGCTGGAAGACATCACCTCGGGCCATATCGAGATCGATGGTGCGGATGCCACGCTCGTTCCCCCTGCAAAACGGGGCCTTGCCATGGTGTTCCAGTCCTATGCGCTTTACCCGCATATGACGGTGCGCAAGAATATCGCCTTCCCGATGAAAATGGCCGGCGTGCCCAAGGCGGAGCAAGAAAAGCGGATCACCGCGGCGGCACTGGCGTTGAACCTGACCGACTATCTCGACCGGCGGCCCGGCCAGCTTTCGGGCGGGCAACGCCAGCGGGTCGCCATCGGGCGCGCCATCGTGCGCGAACCCTCGGCGTTTCTCTTCGACGAACCACTTTCGAACCTTGATGCCGCGCTGCGGGTCGGAATGCGGATGGAAATCTCCGAACTGCACAAGAAGCTTGCGACGACGATGGTTTATGTCACCCACGATCAGGTCGAGGCGATGACGATGGCCGACAAGATCGTGGTGCTTCAGGCCGGGGTAATCGAGCAGGTCGGCAGCCCGCTTGAGCTTTACCGCGCCCCGCGCAACAAATTCGTGGCCGGCTTCATCGGCAGCCCGAAGATGAACCTGATCGAAGGCGCCGAAGCCGCAAAACACGGGGCAGAGACCATCGGCATCCGCCCCGAACACATTGAGGTTTCGACGACCGAGGGCACATGGCAAGGCACGATCGGCGTGGCCGAACATCTCGGCTCCGACACCTTCCTGCATGTCCACGGCATCGAAGGCTGCGACCCCATGACGGTCCGCGTGAATGGTGAACTGTCCCTGAAACATAGGGAGAGAGTCTATCTGACCCCGAACCTGACCCATCTGCACAGGTTCGGCGCTGATGGCCTGCGGCTCGAGTGACTCATCAGGTTTCAGGGACCCCGAATTGGGATAGCCGCCAATGACGCAGTTTATCAAACTCTCGGACGCGACCCTGCCGGAACTCGGCATCCCGCGCCCCCGTTATGACCGGGGCGCGCTGACAGCCGGTATCGTGCACATCGGGGTCGGCAATTTTCACCGCGCCCATCAGGCATGGTATCTGCACCGCCTGATGCAACAGGGGCTCGCGCAGGACTGGGCGATCATCGGTGCAGGCGTACGGCCCTACGATGCAGCCATGCGCGAAAAGCTTCTGGCGCAGGATTGCCTGACCACCCTGATCGAACTGGATCCCGCGCAAACCTCGGCCGAGGTGATCGGCCCCATGATCGATTACCTGCCCATCGAAGAGGGCAACGGAGCTCTGATCGCGACCATGGCGGATCCGGCAATCCGCATCGTATCGCTCACCGTGACGGAAAGCGGCTATTACCTCGATCCCGTCACCAAGCGCTTTGATGCCGCGCATGAAGACATGGTCCATGACGCGGCCAATCCGCGAACGCCGCGCACTGCCTTCGGGGCAATGGTCGAAGCCCTGCGCCTACGCCGCGCAGCCGGGCACGGGCCGTTCGCGGGGCTGAGCTGCGACAACCTGCAGGGCAACGGGGCGATCCTGCGGCAGACCGTCACCTCGCTCGCACGGATGTCGGACCCTGGACTGGCTGACTGGATCGAGCAGGAGGTATCTTTCCCGAATTCGATGGTCGATTGCATCGCGCCCGCAACCGGCCCCAAAGAGCTTGCACTGGTGCACGAATATGGGATCGACGACGCCGCCCCGGTGAGCCACGAGGCTTATCGCCAATGGGTGATAGAGGATGATTTCTGCGCCGGGCGTCCTGCATGGGATGCCGTTGGGGCCACGTTCTCCGACGATGTGCATGCCCATGAGACAATGAAGATCCGTATACTCAACGCGGGTCACCAAATGCTCGCCAATGTGGGCGAAGTGCTTGGAATCGAAACCATATCCGAATGCATGGCGCACCCGAAAATCGCGGCAATGTTCCGAAAAGTACAGACCGAGGAGATCACTCCGACAGTCACGCCGGTTCCCGAGATGACGCCGATGGCCTACCTTGACCTGATCGAGAGACGCTTCGCCAACCCCCGCATCGTGGATACGACCGGCCGCGTGGCCTTTGACGGCTCGGCACGCCATACGGGTTTCGTCCTGCCCATCCTGCGGGACCAACTGACTGCTGGACGGCAGGTCTCCGGCCTCGCACTGGTAGAGGCGTTCTGGGCCCGCATGTGCGAAGGCACCCGCGAAGACGGAACGCCCGTGAAGGCCAGCGATCCCCAGTGGGAAGAGCTGCATTCCGCCGCAAGAAAAGCCCGGGCGCATCCGCGCACATGGCTTGAACAGGGGCAGATCTACGGTGATCTCGCCGAGGCGGCACCTTTTGCAGAGGCGTTCGAAACATGGCTGAGCCTGATCTGGGCCGAGGGCTGCGAAGCCGCTCTCGCTCGCTATGCGTCCGACACGTCCGAAAGCAAACGACCGGTAAAGGTGGGGTAGGTCAGTGGAAAGGGTGACCCGGTCAGAACTGGCACAGGTGATCGCCGAGAAATCGCGCGATAAGGCGCGGTTCGTGGTGGCAATCGCCGGGGCCCCGGGATCGGGTAAATCGACGCTGGCCACTGAACTGGCCGCCGAGCTCGAACAGGCGACCGTCCTGCCCATGGACGGGTTCCACCGCGACAACGAAGAACTAATCGCCCTCGGTCGCCTGCACCGCAAAGGCGCGCCCGACACTTTCGACGCCGACGGCTTTGTCGGACTTGTTCGACGGCTACGACAGAGCAAAAGCCTGACCTATCCGACATTTGACCGGGCACTGGACAAGACGGTTCCAAATGGGGGTAGCCTGCAGCGCGAAACACGTATCGTTCTGGTAGAGGGCAACTACCTGCTTTTGGACATCCCCCCCTGGGCCGCGCTCGCGGATCTCTTCGACCTAACCGTCTGGTTGGACGAGGACCGCGAAACGCTGAAAACACGCCTCGTACAGCGCTGGCGTTATCAGGGGTTTTCGGAGGCCGAAGCGCTGGCTCAGGCTCTGGGCAACGATATGTTAAATGCGGAGTTTGCTATCGAGCATTCCAGGTTGCCGGGGGTGGTGGTTGTTTCCGATTGAACATCGATGGATTTGGTCGGGCGCTATTCCCCACGAATTTTTCGTATAATCATGATTATGTAATTCATCTAATTGATGTAATGTAGGCCTGAACGGATAAAAGCTCACAATCTCGACTACCATCAGCGGACGCCTATCCCTCCAGTCCCACCTCATTCTCGAGAACCAGATGCGATGGCCCGACCTCTACGTAGGTCGAAGCAACCGCGACATGGCCCAGCGGAAATACCGGCGACGGTATGGGGCGGAAGTTGAGGTCTTCGCGAATGTTCCGCCGCGTCGGGTCCGCGATGGGAACGGCTGACAGCAGCGACTTGGTATAACTGTGTTGCGGATTCTCGAAAACCTGCTGGCGGGTGCCAATCTCAACCAAGCGCCCAAGGTACATCACGCCGACGCGGTGAGCGACCCGTTCGACCACGGCCATGTCATGACTGATAAACAAGTAGGAGATGCCAAATTCCGCCTGCAACTCCATCATCAGGTTCAGGACCTGTGCCTGTACGGACACGTCAAGGGCGCTGACAGCTTCGTCCGCTATGATCAGCTTGGGTTTGACCGCAAGCGCACGGGCGATCGCAACACGCTGGCGCTGCCCGCCGGACAGTTCATGAGGGAACCGCGACATGAATGCTCGCGGCAGTTCGACCCGGTGGAAAAGCTCCGCGACGCGGTCATCCACGGCTTTGCCCTTCTCGATGTCGAAATTGCGTATCGGCTCCGCTACTTGGTCACGCAGCCGCATATGGGGATTGAGTGACGCGAACGGATCCTGAAATACCATTTGCACATCATGCCACACCCGCCGGCGCAAATCGCGGCTGCTCAGGGACAGGATGTCGGTCTGATCCAACAGCACTTGGCCGGAAGTCGCCTCGGACAGACGCAGGATCGATCGACCGCAACTGGATTTCCCGCATCCGGACTCACCCACCAAGGCGAGGGTCTGTCCGCGCGGGATATCAAAGCTGACATCCTCCACCGCATGCACATTGGCAATAGTGCGCCGAAACAGGCCGCCCTTGACCGGGTAACGGGTCGTAAGATTTTTTACCTGCAGCAACGGTTTCACGTCCGCATCCGTCGGAACGGCAGCAACAGTGGGCACGCGCTCCCCCACAAGTCGCATTGGCTCGGGCGCGGACTTTCCGCGCATTTCTCCGAGCCTCGGAACCGCTGCCAGCAGTTTGCGGGTATAATCCTCTTGCGGATCGGCGAAAATCCGTTCGACGGGCCCCTCTTCGACCAGTTTTCCCCGATACATCACCACAACACGGTCGGCCATCTGCGCGACAACTGCCATGTCATGCGTGATGAACAGCACCGCCATTCCCGTATCCCGCTTCAGCCGATCGATGAGTGCAAGGATTTCGGCCTGAATGGTGACGTCCAGTGCAGTCGTCGGTTCATCGGCGATCAGCAAACGCGGTTCGCAGGCCATCGCCATTGCGATCACCACACGCTGGCGCATCCCACCGGACAATTCATGGGGGTACTGCTTCAGCCGTCGCTCCGGTTCCGGAATACGAACCTGACGCAGCAGTTCGAGCGCCCGTGCCCGCGCCGCGGACCGGGACAGGCCGCGGTGAATGCGCAGGCCATCGGTCATTTGTCGTTCTATCGAGAACACCGGGTTGAGCGAGGTCATCGGCTCCTGAAAGATCATCCCGATCTCGTCGCCGCGGATGGTCTGCATCGTTCCGGATTCCGCCCGCGCCAGATCGATCTGACTGCCGTTCAGCGAAAATCCCAGGCTGCCCGCAGTGATCCGCCCGCCGCCGAATTCGACGAGCCGCATCAGGGATAGCGAAGTCACCGACTTGCCGGAGCCGCTCTCCCCCACAACGCAGACGGTCTCACCCGGGGCGATTGAAAAGCTGACATCCTCGACCCCAACGATAGGACCATCATCGCCCCGGAACTCCACCCGGAGGTTTTCGATGCGCACCAGAGGTGTCTGATCAACCGGCATTACGCCTCCTCTCTTGTGCGCGGGTCGAGCGCATCGCGCAGGGCATCCCCGAACATGTTGAGCCCGAGAACCGTCAAACCCACTGCGGCACCCGGTACCAGCGCCGTCCATGGCGCGCGATCGAGGTAATCGCGGGAGGCCTGGATCATCAGGCCCCAAGAGGCATCGGGCGGCTGGGTGCCGAGGCCGAGAAAGCTCAGACCGGCCTCAGCCAAGATCGCGAAGGCAAGGCTAATGGTGGACTGCACGATCACGACAGGCATGATGTTGGGCAAAATATGCAATGTGATCATGCGAAGATCCGAATTTCCGGCTGTCCGCGCGGCCTCCACATAGGGCATCTGGGCCACGCGCAAAGCCTCTCCCCGGATGATCCGTGCCAGAAACGGCGTAAACGCGATGCCAATCGCAATGATCGTGTTTTGCAAGTTCGGCCCCAGAACCGCACTGATCGTCAGTGCCAGCAGAAGGGCCGGAAAACTGAGGAGCGTATCCACCAGCCGCATCAAAACGTTATCAGTCGTTTTTCCCACATAGCCCGATATCAACCCAAGCGGCAGACCGATCACGATGGACATCAGGACTGCAGCGACCGCTATGAAGATCGAGGTTTGCGCGCCCAGCAAGACGCGGAAGAACAGGTCCCGTCCCAGTTGATCCGTGCCCAGCGGATGGCCCCATGTCGGCGGCGACAGCCGCGCGCGCATGTCCATCTGGGTCGCCCAGTCGGCGGGGATCAGTAAAGGGGCAAAGACAGCGACGGCCAGTACCGTCAGAACAACGACCGCCCCGAGGATGCCCTTGGCGCTACGGAAAGCCCTCGGCAGCTTCATGACAATCGTATCCGGGGATCGGCCACCGCATAGAGCAGATCGACAATCAGATTGGCCAGCATGACCACTGCAGCGATGACGAAAACGCTTGCCTGAATCAGCGGGATGTCACGGTTCAGAAGCGCCTGATAGGTCAGCCACCCCATGCCCGTGTAGTTGAAAAGGCTCTCTATCACGATGATAGAGCCGAATAGATACCCTACCTGAAGCCCCGCCACGGTCATCACCGGGCCCACGGCGTTAGCCAACCCGTAGCGCCATACCACCGTGTTTTCATTCAATCCCTTCGCGCGCGCCACGCGGATGAATTCCTGCTTCAAAATGCCGGTCATAGTCGCGCGGGTCATGCGGGTCAAATGGGCCATCAAACCGAGTCCAAGGGCGAGGGAGGGCAGCAAGGCATGACGCACCGCGCCTTCGAAATCCTCCACCGGGTCCACAAACCCCGAGGATGGCAGCCAGCCCAACCCGCGCGCGAACAGCAGGATGAGCATGATGCCCCAGAAAAAGTCCGGCAGGCTTACCCCCAGCATCGCCGTGGAACTGGCAGCTGTATCCTGCCACTTGTTGGCATGCACCGCCGCCCAGACGCCCAACGGAACGGCGCAGGCGAGTGCGATAGTCATGGAAAACAGAACCAGAAGCCCGCTGGCAGTCATTTTTTGAAGCAACAGCGGCGCGATCGGTTCCTTGAAGACGAGCGACGACCCCCAATCCCCTGTCAGCATTCCGGTAATCCAGCGACCATACTGGACGAGCAGCGGGTCGTTCAGGCCTAAGGATTCGCGCAGACCGGCAAGCGCTTCGGGGTTGGATTGCGTACCCATGATCATCATGGCGACATCCCCGGGCAGGATGTTGGTCACGGCGAAGGTGATCGCCGAGATCAGGAACAGGGTCAGCATCATCGAGAAGAAACGATTGAGGATATAACTCACGCGAGGTTCGCCTCTGTCACTGGATGGGAGAACCGGGGCGCGCGATCGCACGCCCCGGCCTGATCTATCGGCCTTTATCCTTCGGCAAGCCATACCTTATGAAAGCGCAGGTTGGAGCCGTTGGGATGCACGATGCTATCCAGTCCCTGCACCGCGGGCTGGGCGCCGATGGTCCCATTCCGGAACCAGAGGACCACGTCGAGCGTGTCGTCCCGGATGACCTCCTGAACTTCCTTGTAGATCGCCGCGCGCTCCGCTGGGTCGACCGTAACCCGCGCCTTGGCCGTCAGCTCGTCGACCTTGGGGTGCGAGATCTTGCGGTAGTTGAAGGCCCCTTCTGTGTTCCAAAGCGAGTAGTACAGGAAATCCGGTTCCCAGAGGGTGAAGAAGTTCATCATCGAGATCTGAAAATCCTTGTCGACCCAGACCTGGCTCAGCCAATCGGACCACGTAAGTTGTTCGATGGACGCATCGACCCCGGCCATGCGGAACCATTCCAGCATGATCTGGGCGGCCTCCACATGGTAAGGATAGTTGGTCGTCACCTTGAACACGACCGACAGATCGTTGGGTCCGTAGCCAGCCTCAGCCAGAAGTGTCTTGGCTTTCTCGATGTCCTGCGGACGCTGGGCCAGATCGCTGTTGTAGGATACCGAGGTAGGATAGCTAGGTGATGCCGTCGTTTCCCCCTGCCCCCAAAGCGCGCCTTCCAACAGCACGTCCTTGTCAATCATGTAGTCGAAAGCCTCGCGGACCTTCGGGTTCTGGAAAGGTTCGAAATCATGGTTGAAGTTCACGAAGTCCCAGTTCAGCGGAAACCATGCGACGACCTGCAAATCGCCGTCTGCTTCGATCTCGGCGATCCGGTCGGCGGGGATGTCGTTGATCATATGAAGCTCGCCCGTGCGCAACCCGGTCAGGCGCACGGTGGGTTCCGTAATCTCCCGCGCGATCACCTTGTCGAGATAGGCAGGCCCGTCCCAGTAATCCTCAAACCGCGCAAGCTCCACCTCATTGCCGAATTCGCGGCGAACAAAGCGGAAAGGCCCACAGCCGATGGGCGTGGTGCCCTGCTGCTCGCCTGATCCTTCTGGCATCACGACGCCAGCGCCGTTTTCGGCCAAACGGGACAGGAACGGCGCGTTTACTTCGCTCAACTGGACGATCACGGTCAGGTCGTCCGGGGTCTCGATGCTATCGACCGCGTTGAAAACCTCGAAATTCACCGCCCCCGTATCTGGGTCGCGGCAGCGGTCGAATGAATATTTCACATCCGCCGATGTCATTTCCTTACCATCGTGGAACATCACCCCCGGGCGCAGCCGGAAGGTGTAGGTCAGGCCGTCATCACTTTGCTCAAAGCTTTCGGCGAGGTTGGGAATGACCTTCAAATCCTTGTCGACCGTGACGATCGAATCGTGGACGTTCTGCAGCACCCGCCCGGTGGATGCCGTGCCGGTTTGGTGCATGTCGAGATTCTGGGTTGTTTCCGAATGCCCCCAGATCAGCGTTCCACCACGCACGGGTTCAGATTGCGCGATTGCCGGGCTGCCGAGGCCATAGAGGATCGTGCCTCCCATCAGTGCCGAGGTAGTCTTAAGAAATTCCCTACGTTTCATCTTTCGATCTCCTTGTTGCACATGAACCGGGCCAATTCGCCGGTCCGTCAGTCTTTGCCGGCCTTGGCTGGCCGGTTCTGTTGCTCAATCAGGCAGGCGCGGCCGCTCATCCGCGACGCCAAGGCGGGCTTCGAGAGCCTGCCCGAGATTCAGGATCGTTCCTTCATCGAAAAGACGCCCCCAGAGGGAAATGCCCTGCGGGACGCGATGCCTCTCGCCTTCCGTGTCCGCTTCCCCGGTGGTCAGCTTGCCCTCCCCCAACGAGGCGGGGCTACGCGTGCCGAGGTCTTCGAACCCTGCCCGAAGATGCAGGCAGGGGTGGCCGGTGAAATTCGATGCAACGAGCATGGGCCCCGTCATGAAGGGCCCTATCAGCGCATCGACTTTACCGAACAAATCATCGAGCGCTTGCATCACAAGATACCGAAGCCGGTCGAGTTGCACGTGATCGACCGCGGAAAGGAAACGCGCCTTGCGGAAGGTGTTGGGCCAAGCCCCATCATCCTGCCACGTCAGCGTGTCGTCGGCATCTGTCAGCGTCAATCCCTCGAACGCCGCCGCCGCTTCGGCATAGAGTATATTCATCAGCGAGGCATAGGGCAGGTCGGGCAGTGACACCTCGAACACTTCGATGCCCAGATCCTTCGCCGCCTTCAGCGCCGCTTGGTCCACATCTGTGGCCCCCTCTCCGAAGGCTTCCGGCAGATAGCCCAGTTTTATCCCTTTAATGCTTTTGTTTCCATCAAAGGCAAAAGGGGCATGGATCGAACTGCGATCTGCCGGATCCCCACCGTTGATGGCTGCCAGAACCAGCGCCGTGTCCTCGACACCCCGGCAAATGGGTCCCACCTTGTCGAGAGACCAGCAAAGTGCCATCGCCCCTGCCCGGCTGACGCGCCCAAAGGTAGGCCGCAGCCCGGTCGTGCCACATCGCTGCGAAGGCGATGTGATGGAACCAAGCGTTTCGGTTCCGATCGCAAAGCCGCAAAGCCCCGCCGCGGTGGCCGAAGCCGACCCCGCACTGGAGCCGGAGGAGCCTTCCTCCGTGTTGAAGGGATTGCGCGTCACCCCACCGTACCAAATATCGTTATAGGCCAACGCGCCAACCGTCGTCTTGCCCAAAAGCACGGCCCCCGATTCGCGCAGGAGGGTCACGACGCGGGCATCCTTATCCGGCACGCGGTCCTGAAAGGGTTCCGCACCCCAGCCGGTGACCACGCCGTCAGTGTCGAACAGATCTTTCACGCCATATGGCACGCCGTGCAGCGGCCCGCGGGATTCACCATTCGCCGTCAGCGCATCCATCGCATCTGCCTCAGCCAAGGCCCGCTCTGGGATCACTTCGGCAAAACACCACAGCTTGGGATTGTGACTTTCGATGCGCTCCAGATAGATTTCGGTCAACCGTCTGCTGGTCAGCGCACCAGAGGCAATCCATGTTCCAAGCTGAGGCAGAGTCGCAAAGGCGATATCTGCATCATTGTCGGGTAGCGGCTCTTCGACGGTCGTTCCGGTCACACCATGAGCCGTGGGCATTTCAAAGCCTGGCAGGCGTGGATCGAACCGGAGGCTCATAGGAACGGAATTGGGTAGGTCCACCTCCCGCCGGGCCATGGCGGAATCGATCTGACCTGCCAGATTTCCCACCATCTGGGCCCGCTCACGGGTGGTATAGGCAACCGCGAGCAGCTTCTCGGCTGCCTCAATATCCGCTTCGGTGATCTTCTGGTCGCTCATCATTCCCCCCTTTGCAAATTTACATCGTTTCGATCCGTAGCCGGCCATCGGCGCGCGGGTTCGGCAATCGCGGGATCGGGCATAAATTTGCCCCTTAGCGGCGCATCACCGTGGCTATCCCAACGCGCCCTCACAGCGGTGTCGCGAAAGACCGGCTCTCGCGCCCTTCGGATTTTCGGCGCTCCTCGGCAGCGGCGATTTCCGCGTCGATGTCTTTTCGGTCAAGCATACCATGTGGATTGGCAAGGGTCGGGAGCGTTTTCGCCATGATGAGGTAACGCTCCTGCGCGACGGCATAGAGCCTGCGCAACTCGGCCAGTGGATCGGGGTGGTCGTCGGCGCGCAGATCGAGCCATGGATAGGGCTGATCCCGGTACACGATCACTGCTGCCGATTGGGTGCCACGCTTGTCGCCGCCCGCCGCCGCGCCGGCCTCCATCGCCGTCATGAGCCGTTCGATCAGAGGCGCATCGCCGTGCGCCTGAAAGGCCGACAGCGTGTCCTGAACGACCGCTTCGCCCGCCAGCATGTTGCCCGCGACCGATACGCCTTCGGCGCTCGCATGGCCGCACCAGTCTATGCATTCAGACCCGGTGTAGGCCGCCGTCCGCCCTTGGGCGTCGACCATGTGCAATTGCCGGTTCGCGCGGCCTTTGTCAGCACCCACCAGCGCATCCAGCACATCCTGCGGCGCGCCGCCGTTCGCCAGCAGATCCGCCGCTTCGATACCCCAGAGCGGGTTGACGAAGGCTTGCGTGGCAACTGCCCCCTTGCCGGCCCGGATATGGGGAACCAGCGCGCCCACGGCAAAGAACCGGCTGGCGACGGCCACCCCCATCTCGCCGGTTCGGGCGTCTCGTGCCACGATCGAATAGGTCATTGCAGTCTCCTCATCGGCCAATCGCATAGGCTTGCATCAATCGGGGTGTCGCTGCCGCGCGCAGCAGGCCATCGGGGGCGCGGCTGGCTGCGGTCAGTCGCCCGATGGTCCAGGGCTCCGCCACGGTGACCACATGACCCCGGGCGCGCAGGTCGGCGATCACGGTATCGCCGAAATCAGGCTCCACCATCAGGTGGCCGGGCTGCACCACGCGCGGATCGAAGGAGCCCTGAAAATGCGCGGTGTTGAACAGCGGCGCGTCGATCGCCTCCTGCAGGTTCATGTCGCTGTGCACCAGCCGGAGAAAGAGCATCAGTTGCCATTGGTCCTGCTGGTCGCCGCCGGGGGTGCCGAAGGCGTGCTGCGTTCCGTCCGGTGCCTGCGCCATCGACGGCGACAGCGTCGTGCGTGGCCGTCGCCCGGGGGCCAGCGATGTGGGCAACCCCTCGTCCAGCCAGAACATCTGCGCGCGGCTGTTGAGCGGCATGCCCAACCCCGGCACGACCGGCGAGCTTTGCAACCATCCCCCCGACGGCGTGGCAGAAACCGAATTACCCCAGCGGTCGATCACATCGATATGCACCGTATCGCCGCGCTTTTCCGACAAATGCGCCATGGTGGGTTCGCCTGCACCGACTCCGCCGCCCGATAATTGTTCGCTTGCCTTGGCACGCGCGATGGCGGCATCGGCAAGATGTTCGAACCCCGGGATCCGTCCGGGTTGCTGGATCAGGCTGGCCTCCGCGCCCAAGCCGGTCCGCCGTTCCACCGCATAGGCCCGGGACAAGAGGATATCGGTCGGAATGTCGCTTTGCGCCGGGTCGCCGTAATACGCCTCACGGTCCGCGAAGGAGAGTTTCATCGCCTCGGTCACGGTATGGACAAAGTCAGCGCTTCGGCTGTCCATCGCCGCGATGCCGCTGCCCTCCAGCAGACGCAGGGATTGCAGCATCGTGGGCCCCTGGCTCCAGATTCCTGCTTTCCACAGCGTCCATCCTTCGTAATCGACGGCGAGCGGCGCTTCATAGGTCGCTTCCCACCGGGCCATGTCGTCGCCGGTCAGAACGCCCCGGTGCTTGCTGCCGGACGCATCCATGACACAGGCTGTGCGCATCCAGTCGTCGATCGCTTCGGCCACGAACCCCTTGTAGAATGCACGCCGCGCCGCTTCGATTTGCGCCTCCCGCCCCTTGGCCGCCTCCGCCTCCTGCAAAAGCCGCTCCCAGGTATCGGCCAGCGCCGGGTTGCGGAACAGCGCATCCGCCTCGGGCACCCGGCCCCCGGGCAACCAGGTCTCATACGACGTGGGCCATTCATCCCTGAAGAAATCAGCCAGCCCCGCGATCGTGGCGGCAACACGCGGCAGCATGGGATGGCCGTGGCGCGCATAATGGATTGCGGGTTCCAGAACGTCACGCAGGGGCAGCCGCCCATGAT
>NZ_LWGH01000644.1:0-2434 GCF_001635395.1 Sulfitobacter sp. HI0129
CAGGCCTATGACATCGACTGCGCCATCATGCTCTGCATGGCGGGTGGGTTCCCCCCGAGTGCCGTTTGTGCCCGCGCCTATCGCACCATGATCCGCCGCATCACGCCCTGGCCGAGTCTACCGCCCTTCGGGGTCTGCACCTTCGCCCATGTGCCGGTCGAGCTCGGTGGTCCGGGCGGCGAGGGTGAACTCGACACCAACCTGCCGGAATACGAATGGCTGAACCGGACCCATGTGATCTGGTTCACCGGGCGCTCCTATGAGCCGCGTGACGAGCCGCGTCAATGGGACTGGTCGATCCGCTCCTGTGATCGCGAGAACCGGACCTGCCGCTACATCCAGCGGGTCTACGGATCCCACGCGCCCTGGCCCGCGACATTCATCTCGGAAAGCGGGCAGGAGATCGCTTACCCGACCAGCGGTGGCCTATGGCACTTCTATTCCCGCAGCATCATGGTCGAATACGGTGACTACGAGGGCAACATGGGTCACTCAGAGTGGTTTTCCTACTGATCTGAGCTGTCACTGGGCGTCAGGGAAAACGGGCGCACGATGGCAAGACTGGCATCAAAGCGTTCCGGATCGACATGCCAACGACGGCTCACCGAGCCATCATTCCAACGGTAATCGGTGAACAGGTGAATCTTCTGCGTCCCGTCGTTCAGAAACCCTTCCTGGAAAGGCCAGCCTGTCTTTCTCTTCGCCATGTATCCGCGCCACTCGTACTGTTCTTGCCGTTCTGTCTTTCGTGTTGGGTGGCGGGATCAAAGCCTCAGGAAACGGACTTGCGCTTCGCGAAGAGTTCTTCGGGGTCGACATTGAGCGCCTTGGCGATGCGTTCGAGAAGGTCGAGGGAGGCCGCGAACTTGGCGTTCTCGACCTTGCCCATATGGCCGCGGCTCACGTCGGCCCGATGAGCAAGCTCCTCCTGGCTGAGGCCGCGGGCGCGTCTCAAGTCTTGGATGTTCAATGCTACACGGTCCCGCAAGTTCATGCCCGCGAAACGGACACGCTGCGCGAAATATCGCCACGCGATATATATTACATTCGGAGGCGCGGAGAAGAAATCTTGGAACGGCGCGAGATCGCCGGAATGGGATGCCTGCCGATACGCAGGTCACGGGATGATCCGTCTCGATAACATTCTGGGCCGTTCAATCGTTCTTTCGGAAAAGGGCGGCACCGGCAATTCCGGTGCCGCCAGTCGGTCGTCCACAGGGAGGTTCGAGAGGACGAATTCTACAGGGAAATTTGTGATGACTCAAGGGCCGTTGCGACAGTTTCCGCTATCTCAGTTTCATCAATTCTTCCCTGAATGCTTCCGTTGGTGTTCGCCAACCAAGGCACTTTCTTGGGGTTCCGTTGAGGCGGTCGCAAATCGCCCTCATATTGCGATTTGAGAGCGCCGCGAGCTGGGTGTCACGGGGCAGGTATCGCCGTGCGCGTTTGTTCAGGTTCTCGACCGAACCCTTTTGCCAAGGTGCCTGGGGGTCACAAAACCAGCTGTCAGTGCCGATGCCCGTCTTGAGCTTTCTCCATTCCCTGAACTCGAAACCGCGGTCGAAGGTGATCGATTTGCGGGCCTGTTGGGGCAGGGGTTCCATCACATCCATCAGCTTGCGCATGAAGTGGTTGGAGCTACGATCGTTGTTGCGGAACAAGACGGCAAACCTCGTTTTGCGCTCGACAAGTGAGGCAACATTCATGTTGCCTTGGGCGCGCTC
Source organism: Sulfitobacter sp. HI0129 (assembly GCF_001635395.1). Taxonomy (NCBI): domain Bacteria; kingdom Pseudomonadati; phylum Pseudomonadota; class Alphaproteobacteria; order Rhodobacterales; family Roseobacteraceae; genus Sulfitobacter; species Sulfitobacter sp. HI0129. The sequence goes on from NZ_LWGH01000644.1 coordinate 1,725, forward strand.
GAAAATCATCAGGTCGCCTTCCCAGTCGCCAAATGTCTCGCGCGTGTTCACATGCTCCGGGCGCTGATGAATGGAGCGATCCGGCGGAAACACCTGTCCTCTGGGGCGTCTGGCATATCGGGGCCGGCGTTTTTTGCGGCGACTTGGAAGGTATCTGGCGAGTTCTTCGGATTGTCCCTCGGCGCTGTAAACATGGGCGTAGATCGTTTCATGACTGACACGAATGGCATGTCCTTCAAATGCAAGCCGACCGGCAATCTGCTCGGGTGACCAGCCTTCTTTCAACTGGGTGATCACGGCCATCCGAAGCTTGGGGAGACGGATCAATTTGCGCCGTCGCGCACGGCGAGCTTCCGCCTGACGCTGCGCCATCACACAGTAATAGCCATTCAGATACGGCAGTTCGCCATCCGTGTAGAAGTTCCGTTTTATATCGCGGTAGATCGTGGAACGGTGTCTCCCAAGCTCAGCGGCAATTTTGCTGACCGAAATTTTTGCCTTGAGCATGTCCTCAATGATGCGTCTCTCACGCAAATCCAGCTCTGTATGCGCCATGTCTGTTCTCCTTGCTTTTTCAGCAAGATAGAGGAAGTGTCGCAACGCAGTTTAGAATGTGCCTTGGGGTCGGCAATGTAAATCCCATTCAGAAATGTCACCGGCTGTGCAAAGCAGAAAGGTCACCACAGGGCGCTACGGGAGCAAGGCTTTTG
>NZ_LWGH01000645.1:0-730 GCF_001635395.1 Sulfitobacter sp. HI0129
ATGCCCGACCGGCAGTAGTGTTCGTAATCGTCGCGGTTATAGGCGACGCCGCCCCCGGTGCCCCCCATGGTGAAGGCGGGGCGAATGATGGCGGGCAGGCCGATGTCTTCCAGCGCGTCGAGGGCAAGGCGCACGCCCGCGGCGAGGTCTTTCTTGCCCGCTTCGGTCTTGGGCGCGGTGACGATGGTCGCGCGGGGGTTTTCGATCCCCAGCCGGTCCATCGCCTCGCGGAACAGCTTGCGGTCCTCGGCCATTTCGATGGCCTCCCGCTTGGCCCCGATCATCTCGACGCCGAATTTTTCCAGAACGCCCATCTCCTCCAGCGCGAGGGAGGTGTTGAGCCCGGTCTGTCCGCCCATCGTGGGCAGCAGCGCGTCGGGGCGTTCCTTTTCGATGATCTTTGCGACGATCTCGGGCGTGATAGGTTCGATATAGGTGGCATCGGCAAGGCCCGGGTCGGTCATGATCGTCGCCGGGTTGGAGTTGACGAGAATGACCCGGTAGCCTTCTTCCTTCAGGGCCTTGCAGGCCTGCGCGCCGGAGTAGTCGAATTCGCACGCCTGTCCGATGACGATCGGACCCGCCCCAATGATCATGATCGACTGGATGTCGGTACGTTTCGGCATGGCGGCAGCCCCCTGAATGTCAGCAAATTGTCCGCGTTATAGGGATTGGGGAGGGGGGTGCAAGAGGGAAGCGCCCACTGCGGATGCCCTTGCCGCCGGACCGG
>NZ_LWGH01000646.1:0-924 GCF_001635395.1 Sulfitobacter sp. HI0129
CGCGCCGCCCCACGACAACAGCGGCCATACCTGGCACCACACCGATCAGGCATTGTTCACGATCACGAAGCCAAACTCCACGAGGCCGGTCTTGTCGGATACGGATAGCAGGGCGCGTTTTACGGCAACGAGATCGGGCATCGGGTATGTCTCCGGGTCTGGCCGTCGCTGCCGTCGATGCCGTGGCGCGCGGCGAGGTCCGCAACGCCTATGCGCTGAGCCGTCCGCCCGGTCACCACTGTCTGCCCGACTTTCCGAACGGCTTCTGCCTGCTGGCCAACATCGCCATCGCCATCGAAGCGGCGAAAGCCGCGGGGCTGGTAAAGCGCGTGGCCGTGCTCGACTGGGATGTGCATCACGGCAATGGCACGGAAGCGATATTCTACGACCGCGACGATGTGCTGACGATATCGCTCCACCAGGAAGGCAATTATCCCCTCGATACAGGGGGGCTGGACGATCGCGGCAGCGGGGCGGGCGAAGGGTATAATATCAACCTGCCTTTACATGCCGGATCGGGGCACACCGCCTATCTTCATGCGCTCGACCGGGTGGCGATACCCGCCATCCGCGATTTCGCCCCCGACATGATCATCGTCGCCTGTGGTTACGACGCCTCTATGGTGGATCCGCTGGCGCGGATGCAGGCGACGGCAGAAACCTTTGCAGAGATGACAAAGCGCATGATGACGCTGGCTGCCGAAGTCTGCGAAGACCGCCTCGTGCTCGTGCATGAAGGCGGCTATTCAGAGGTCTATGTGCCCTTCTGCGGTCATGCCACCATCGCCGCACTCGCCGGTAGCAGCATTGCCGCGCCCGATCCGCTGGCGGAGTCCTTCAGGATCCGGCAGCCCTCCCCGCCCTTCGACGATTTCCTGCGCAAGTCCATCGACCGTATGGCAGAACACCTCGGAATGTGAGCCG
>NZ_LWGH01000647.1:0-1111 GCF_001635395.1 Sulfitobacter sp. HI0129
GGCCTCGCCCCCATCGCGGAGGAGCCCGAAGAGACGCCCGAGGTATCCAACCATATTCCCGATCTGCCGAAGGACGAGGTGCCGCAGGGCACCGCCTCCGACGCGGATATGGCAGGCCCGGAGATGGAGACCTATTACGTCTTTACATGGGCGCGCACCCCGCGTGGCGGCGGTGCGGGCAATCGCCGGGGCGGCGACAAGCCGCAGGGCCGTGGCAAACCGCAGGGTAAGGGGCGCCGTGACGGTGGCGGCCCGCGCCGGGATGGCGGCGGCAAAGGCAAGGGCAAGGCGCAGAACTTCAGCGCCCGACCCCCCAAGCAGGAAAAGAAGATCGATCCGGACAATCCTTTCGCCGCGGCTCTCATGGGTCTGAAGGACGACAAGTAATTGGACGGGGCGGCCCCGAAACTGCGGCTCGATAAATGGCTGTGGTTCGCCCGCTTCTGGAAGACGCGCACGCTGGCGGCGGGGCGGATCAGCGAAGACGGCGTGCGCGTGAACGGCCAGATCGTGCGCAAGCCGTCTTTTTGCATCGCGCCGGGGGATGTCCTGAGCTTTACCCAGGGCGAAAGGGTCCGGGTGATCGAGATATCGGCGCTGGCGGAACGTCGCGGCCCGGCCCCCGAGGCGCAGGCGCTGTATGTCGATCGTTCCCCGCCCGCCGGGCCCCGCAGGGACGTTGCTTCGGAAAATCCCGCATTCGAAGGACGGGGACGGCCCACCAAGAAGGATCGCAGGCAGTTTGATCTTTCGCGCGGCCGTCGCCTTGAATGATCCCGCCGCAAGGGCTAGCTAGGCCGCTGTGGTACGGCCCGTGTCACCGACCGCATCACCCGACACTTACGCCGACAGGGATGATTGAATGACCTATATCGTGAACGATGCCTGCATCGCCTGCAAATACACCGACTGCGTGGAGGTGTGCCCCGTGGATTGTTTCTACGAAGGTGAGAACATGCTGGTGATCCACCCTGACGAATGTATCGACTGCGGTGTCTGTGAACCCGAATGCCCGGCCGATGCGATCAAGCCGGATACCGAGCCGGAAGCGGAAAAATGGGTTGAGTTCAACCGCAAGTATTCCGAGATGTGGCCGGTGATCATCACGAAG
>NZ_LWGH01000648.1:0-1275 GCF_001635395.1 Sulfitobacter sp. HI0129
ACTTCTGCGGGAATGTCCAGCATGTCCATCTCTCCTAAAGCTCGCCGGCCTTCGAGAGGATGCGCCGCGCGGCATCCTCGACCGGTTTGTCTATCATCTTGCCGTCCAGCGCCACCGCGCCCGTGCCGCCTTCGGCCAGTGCCTCCAGCACGCGGCGGGCCCAGTCCATCTGCGCGGCGCCGGGGGCAAAGGCGGCCCGCGCGGGGGCAACCTGGGCGGGGTGGATCAACAGTTTGCCGCCGAAACCTATCGCGCTGGCCGCAGCTGCGTCCGCTTTCGTACGCTCGGGGTCCAGCATCACCGTGACGCTGTCGACAGGCGCCTCCCTTTCGGCAAGGCGTGAGCGCCAGACCAGCCTCTGCCGTGCGAGGGTCAGCGCCTCCCACTCCGGTTCGGCCCCGATGTCCAGCGCGAAGTCCAGATGCCCGAAAGCGACCCGCCGCACCCCCGGCGCGGCCAGCAGTTCGTCAAGAACGTCCAGCCCCTGTGCCGTTTCGATCTGCGGCAAGACCTCGATCGGGCGTCCGATGACTGCGGCGGCCTCTTCCAGATCGCTCGCCCTCTCCGCCTTGGGGATCACGACTGTTGCCGCGCCCGTGGCGGCCACTGTTGCGAGGTCGTCGCGCCAACAGTCCGCGTCCGCCGGATTGACGCGGATCGCCACCCGCTGCCAGTCCAGCTGCGCGGAGCGGATCGCCAAGCGCGCTTCTGCCTTCCTGTCGGGGGTCACGGCGTCTTCGAGATCGAGGATCACCCTGTCGGCGCCAGCGGCCAGCGCCCTGGCGAACCGGTCCGGGCGGTCGCCGGGAACGAAGAGATAGGTAATGGGAAGCGGCATGGCGATAAGCGGTTCAGATGGTGCGGCCGCCGTCCACTTCGAGGACGACGCCGGTCAAAAATTCCGCCTCGTCCGAGGCGAGGTAAAGGCAGGCGCTTGCCACGTCGCGCGGCTCCGCCAATCGGCCCAGCGGCACGGTCGCGATGAAGCGGGCGCGGTTTTCGGGCGTATCGGGCAGGCCCATGAAACTTTCGAGCAGACCGGTCGCGCCCATCACCGGTGCCACGCAGTTGACGCGGATCTTGTCAGGCGCCAGTTCGACGGCCATCGAGCGGCTCAGCAGGTTCACCGCCCCCTTGGTGGAGTTGTACCACGTCAGCCCGGGGCGCGGGCGGATCCCGGCGGTGGAGCCGATGTTGATCATCACACCACCGCCCTGTTCGCGCATCACCGGGACGACCGCGTTCGTCATATGGAAAAGCGCCTTGACGTTGATC
>NZ_LWGH01000649.1:0-1061 GCF_001635395.1 Sulfitobacter sp. HI0129
AGTGCGCGCGGGGCTCGGGGCCAACCCACAACCCCGGAGATTGCCGATGAACGCTCACCCCCATTCCGTCCAACTTGCAACCGAGCCCGAAGCCCCTGCCCTGCCCGCGGCTGCAGGCTTCGCCGAGCACCTGATGCAGGCTGCGAAAACCCTCCTCCCTCTGTTCGAAGCGGGCAGGTCTATCGACGCTGCCGCCCTTCGTGCCGCCATGGAAGAGGCTTTCGGCGCAAATGACACCAGTGGCACCTGGGTCTGGAAAGACGCCTATGAGGCCGCCGAGGTGGCCCAGATCCTGATGCTTTCGCGCTACGGCGCGCTGATGCAACGCCAAGCGGCCACGCCGCACACCTTCCTCACCATGATTGAACATCTCGCCGGTCTGGCGCCGTCGCACACGCGGCGTTCCGAAGACAGCGTGCGCTTGCAACAATTCTCGACCCCTCTTCCGCTCGCGGCCATTGTTGCGCAGGCGGCGGGGTTTCGCGGTGACGACCTGGTTCTGGAACCCTCCGCAGGCACCGGCATGCTGGCGATCTTCGCCCGTATCGCAGGTGCGCGTTTGTCGCTGAATGAACTTGCCGAAACCCGCCGCAATTTGCTGCAACAACTCTTTCCGGAGGCAGTCGTCTCGGATCACGATGCCGCGTCGATCGACGACCGTCTCGATAGGTCGATCACGCCCTCGGTCATCGTGATGAACCCGCCGTTTTCGGCTGCGAACCATGTCGAAGGTCAGTTCCGGCAGGCGACCAGCCAACATGTTCTGTCTTCCCTTGCTCGCCTCGCGCCCGGTGGGCGTCTCCTTGTCATCACCGGCGAGAGTTTCCGTCCTTCCACCAAGTGCTTCCAGTCGACGTTCCAGCGGATAGGCCAGAGCTCAGAGGTGGTGTTTTCCGCCGCCATCGACGGCAAGGTCTTTTCGCGGCATGGCACTTCGATCGACACCCGGTTGACGGTGATCGACAAGCGCGCGATGGGCGAAGGCGAGACCGCACCTGTCAACATCGATGGCGCCTATCATCCGACCTGCGCGACCACGGCCGCTCTTCTCTCCGCCGTGC
>NZ_LWGH01000650.1:0-1601 GCF_001635395.1 Sulfitobacter sp. HI0129
GGGTCAGGCTCGGCTCCGCCGGGACGGAGACCGCGATGACCGATATGACCCTTCTGATCGAAATGGGTATTCTGCTGGCTGTGATCGGCGGCCTTGCGGGGGTGCTCGCGGGGCTTCTGGGGGTCGGCGGCGGCATCGTTCTGGTGCCTGCATTCTTCTATGCCTTTCAGACGCTTGGCTATGGGGGCCCCGGTCTGATGCAGATCTGCCTTGCGACCTCGCTCGCGACGATCATCGTCACCTCGCTGCGGTCCGTGGCGTCGCATCATCGCAAGGGCGCGGTGGAATGGGACATCCTGCGCAGCTGGGCGCCCGGTATCGTCATCGGGGCCATCATCGGCATGCTTGTGGTGGCGCAATTGCGCAGTACGACGCTGCAGGCGATCTTTGGCGGGCTGGCGCTGATCGTGGGGCTGTACATGGGCTTCGGGCGGGCGCATTGGCGGCTGGGGCATCAGATGCCGCGCGGGTTCACGCGGGCCGCCCTGTCGCCGGCGATGGGGTTTCTTTCGGTGCTCATGGGGATCGGCGGGGGCAGTTTCGGCGTCCCGCTGATGAGCCTGTTCGGCGTGCCGATCCATCGCGCCGTGGCGACGGCGGCGGGCTTCGGCGTGCTCATCGCGGTGCCCTCGGTCATCGGGTTCCTGATGGTGGAACCGCTGGCACCGGTGCCGCCCTTCACGCTGGGCGCGGTGAACCTGCCCGCCTTCGTCATCGTTATCGCCATGACGCTGCTGACCGCGCCGCTTGGGGTGAAGCTTGCGCATTCGATGGACCCCAAACCGCTCAAACGGGTCTTTGCGGTGTTTCTCGTGCTCGTGGCGCTCAACATGCTGCGCAAGGCGCTGCTGGGGTGAGCGGCGGGGCCTCTCCCGGCTTTCATGTCTTTGCGCATGAAGACGGGGTGGCGCGCTGGTCCGCCGCGGCGGCCGGGGTGGCGCAAGAGATCCTCGCACAGCTTCACCCCGAAGATCTGCGCCACCGGGACACATGGTTTCCCGGCGTCGACCGATTGCCCAATGCCGCTGACGGCAGCATCCGGGGAGTACCTCTCACGGGCGCGTGGCGCGACCATGTGCCGGAGACGGCATTCTGGCACCGGGCGCAGCTTTCGGTCGTCTTTCCCGGATATCCCCGCCGCGACGAGAGCGAGACGGAAGCCGCGCACCGCTACCGTGTCCGCCGTGCGGCGGCCCATGTGGATGGGCTTTTGCCGGAAGGACCTGAGCGGCGGCGCTTTCTGAGGGAGGCTCATGCCTTCATCCTCGGCCTGCCGCTCAATGTGGTGGATGCCGCGCCGCTGACCGTCTGGCCCGGAAGTCATCTGACGATGGGGCAAGCCCTGCGGGAGGCTGTTGGAACGGCACCCCCCGGGACCGTCGATCTGACGGAGGCGTATCACGCCGCGCGGCGCGTCGTCTTCGACCGGATCGAACCTGTCCGGGTGGTGGCCCGACCGGGTCAGGCGATCCTGCTGCACCGGCACGTGCTGCACGGCGTCGCGCCATGGGGAGGCGCAGGGCGGGACGGGGCGCGGTCGCGGGACCAGCAGCCGAGGATGATCGCCTATTTCCGACCGGAACTGCCGGGGGGCGGCCCCT
>NZ_LWGH01000651.1:0-1851 GCF_001635395.1 Sulfitobacter sp. HI0129
CAGCGCCAGCGGCATCCGCCGCATCGAGGCGTTGACCGGCGAAGCCGCCCTTGGCTGGCTGCGCCAGCAGGAAGCAGCCCTGTCCCGCGTCGCGTCGGAGCTGAAAACATCCCCGGCTGACGTGCCGGAGCGGGTGCGCGCCCTGCTGGACGAACGTCGCGCGCTGGCCAACGAGGTGGCGCAATTGCGCCGCGAACTGGCCATGGGGGCCACGAACAGCGACAAAGGCCCCGATCTGCGCGAGATCGATGGCGTTCCCTTCATGGCGCGCAAGCTTACCGGGGTGACAGGCCGTGATCTGCCCGCTCTGGTGGACGAACATAAAAAACAACTTGACAGCGGCGTCGTCCTGCTGATCGCCGATGCCGACGGCAAGGCGGCAATCGCCGCCGGGGTCACCGACGATCTGACCGGCAAATATTCCGCAGTCGACATCGTCCGCACCGCTGTCGAAAAACTCGGCGGCAAGGGGGGCGGCGGCCGGGCGGACATGGCGCAGGGCGGCGCGAAAGACGCCGCCAACGCCGATGAGGCCATCGCCGCCGTCGAAACATTACTGAAAGGATAGCACATGCCCGCACTCTGGATCGCCCATGTGACCGTGACGGATGAAGAGGCCTACAAGAAATACGCCGCCGGTGCCACGCGCGCCATCGCCGAACACGGCGGCAAGTTCATCGCCCGCGGGGGCCGCTTCGTCCAGCTTGAAGGGCGCGAGCGTCCGCGCAACGTGGTGGCCCGTTTTCCAGACGTCGAAACGGCTGAGGCCTGCTATCGCTCAGATGCCTATCAGGCAGCGCTCGAACATGCGCGCGGCGCGTCGGAGCGCGAACTGCTCATCGTCGAAACCGACGAATAGCAGCCCGCTTCTTCCAAATGGCTTGAAATCCCGGGGTCCGGGGCTGGCCCCGGTCCCGCGCTCTCAGCCCGCCTTTGCCATTCGCTTGCGCTCATGCGGGTCCAGATACCGCTTGCGCAGCCGGATTGCGTTGGGCGTGACCTCGACCAGTTCATCGTCGTCAATATAGGCAATCGCTTCTTCGAGGCTCAGCGTGATCGGCGTTGTCAGGCGAACCGCATCGTCGGTACCGGAGGCGCGGACGTTGGTCAGCTTCTTACCCTTGAGCGGGTTCACCTCAAGATCATTGTCCCTGCTGTGCTCGCCGATGATCATGCCCGTGTAGACGTCCGCCTGCGCGCCGATCATCATGCGCCCACGCTCTTCGAGGTTCCACAGCGCATAGGCCACCGAGGTTCCGTTCTCCATGGAGATCAGGACACCCGCGCGGCGGCCGGGGATCGGCCCCTTGTGCGGGGCCCAGCCGTGAAAGACGCGGTTGAGGACGCCGGTGCCGCGGGTATCGGTCAGGAACTCGCCGTGGTAGCCGATCAGCCCGCGTGACGGCACATGGGCCACGATGCGGGTCTTGCCGGCGCCGGCGGGCTTCATCTCCACGAGTTCGCCCTTGCGCGCCCCGGTGATCTTTTCGATGACCGCGCCGGAATATTCGTCGTCCACGTCGATCGTCGCTTCCTCGATGGGCTCCAGCCGCTCGCCGTTCTCGCCTTCACGGAACAGAACCTGCGGGCGGGAGATCGAGAGTTCGAAGCCTTCGCGGCGCATGTTCTCGATCAGAACGCCCATCTGCAACTCGCCCCGGCCCGCGACTTCGAAGGCTTCGCCGCCCGGAGTATCGGATACCTTGATCGCGACGTTCGATTCCGCTTCCTTCAAGAGGCGCTCGCGGATCACCCGGGACTGGACCTTCTTGCCGTCCCGCCCGGCCAGCGGGGAATCGTTGATGCCGAAGGTCACGGTGATGGTGGGCGGATCGATGGGCTGGGAGGGCA
>NZ_LWGH01000652.1:0-2381 GCF_001635395.1 Sulfitobacter sp. HI0129
TTCGGAACTGTTCACGCCCTGCAACTCGCCGATCCGGTCCAGCGTCTCGTCCAGCTCCTGCGTTGTCTGCNCGGCAAGCTGCACCAGCAGATCGAACCGGCCCGAGGTCGTGTGCACCACCCGCACCGCCGGCAGGCTGCGCAGCCGGGCCAGCACGGCGGGGCCCGCGCGGGGGGCGATGCTGACCAGCGCCGTGGCATGGAGCGGCGGACGCGCCTCCGCCCCCAGCCGCAGGGTATAGCCCCGGATCACCCCGCTGCGCTCCAGCCGCTCCAGCCGGGCCTGCACGGTGGTGCGCGCAAGGCCGAGCAGCCGCGCGAGGTCCGCCACCGGCTGGCGCGCATTGGCCTGCAGGGCCGAAAGCAAGCGGCGGTCCGTTTCGTCGATCTGCATGGTACCTCTGTCGATATGCCGTGAAGTTCGCAGCAAATCGGCGTTATGCCAAGCGATTTCGACCTGCGCGCGGGCCAGAATGGTCGAAAGAGACAATCGCCCGACCAAGCAAAGAGGCATCCCATGCGCAGAGCAGACCCCCTTCATTCCTCCCCCGCGGCCCATTTGGCGGCAACGCGCCCGGATCATCCGGTGCTGCATTTCGCCCCCGCGGTGCTGCAGGACACCGCCGCGGCCTTCCGCGCCGGGTTCCCCGGTCTCGTGACCTATGCGGTCAAGGCCAACGACCGGGCCGAGGTCCTGTCGAACCTCGTGGCGGCGGGGGTGGAAACCTTCGACGTCGCCTCGCCCGCCGAAATGGCGCGGGTGCGCGCGGTCTGTCCGGCGGCGCGGCTGCATTACAACAACCCCGTGCGGTCGGAGGCGGAGATCGCCGCCGGGCGGGACTTCGGCGTGCAAAGCTGGTCCGTCGACGATGCGGAGGAACTGGCGAAGCTGCGCGATGTCTCGCGCGCGGCAGAGGTGGCGGTGCGCTTTCGCCTGCCGGTGCGGGGGGCGGCCTATGATTTCGGCAGCAAGTTCGGCGCCTCGCCCGACGCCGCCGCCGAGCTGTTGCGTGCCGTGGCGGCCATGGGGTTCCGCTCGGGCCTGTGCTTTCACCCCGGCACCCAGTGCGAGGACGCCAATGCATGGGTCCAGTACATTGAGGCGGCGGCGGGCATCTGCCGCGCGGCGGGGGTGCGTATCGGGCGGCTGAACATCGGCGGCGGGTTCGCTGCGGACCGGGGGCAGGGCCAGCCCGATCACGGCGCTGTCTTTGCCGCCGTGGGTGCGGCGGTCGCCCGGGCCTTCGGTGCCGATGCACCGCAACTGATCTGTGAGCCGGGGCGCGCCATGGTAGCGCCCTCCTGCGTGTTGAGCACCCGGATCAAGGCGATGCGCGACGGCGGCGCGGTGGTCTATCTGAATGACGGTATCTACGGCGGGCTCGTGGATCTGCGTGACATGGGGCTGAGCGGCCTTTTGCGCGTGGTCTCGCCCGAGGGGGCGGCGCGGACCGGCCCCGCGCGCCCGCGTGTGGCATTCGGCCCCACCTGCGATTCGCTCGACCGGCTGCCCGACGGGCTTGCCCTGCCGGAAGACACGCAGCCGGGCGATTACGTGCTTTTCGGCGGCATGGGGGCCTATTCCGTCGCCATGAGCACCGCCTTCAACGGCTACGGCCTGCATGAGGTCGTCATGGTCGCCGGGTTGGAGGGCTGACGCGCGCGCGCTGCCCGCCCCAAAGGCTGCCCCGGTCCGCTGGACAACCGGCACCCCATCGCTAGTGTCTGCCTTAACGCGGAAATCGCCACGAAGGGCAGAACGACATGGAAAAATTCGGCAAGAGCCAACCCGTGAAACGGGTGGAGGATGTGCGCTTTCTCACCGGGGAGGGGCGCTATGTCGATGACATCGCCCCCGAGGGTGCGCTGCATGCGTTTTTCCTGCGCTCCCCGGTGGCGCATGGCCATATCACCGGCATCAATACAGGCGATGCCGCATCGGCAGAGGGGGTCCATGCGGTGCTGACCTGCGCGGACCTCGAAGCGGCGGGCGTCAAGGTCGCCATGCCCGGCACCGTGGTGGAAAACCGCGACGGGACCAAGGCCGCCAAACCCGAACGGCCCGTGCTGGCGCGGGACAAGGTCCGCTACGTGGGCGAACCGGTGGCGATCATCGTCGCCGATACCTACGATCAGGCACGCGACGCCGCCGAACTCATCGAACTCGACATCGACGAATTGCCCGCCAAGATCGACCTGAAGACAGGCGGCGAGACGCTGCACGACGAAGCGCCCGACAACCGCGCCTTTGACTGGGGGCTGGGCGACGAAGAGGCGACGCAGGCGGCCTTTGACGCGGCCGCGCGCAGCGTGTCGCTGGAAATCGCGGACAACCGGATCATCGTGAACTCGCTCGAACCGCGCGGCTGCTATGCCGAATGG
>NZ_LWGH01000653.1:0-1382 GCF_001635395.1 Sulfitobacter sp. HI0129
TGCTGGCGGCAAAGGACATGATGGAGGCCCAGCCGCAGAAATCCATTGCGGAAATCGCCTATTCTTTCGGATTTTCGGAACAGGCGCAGTTCTCACGCCTGTTCAAGGCAGCGTTCGGGGAAACCCCGTCAGCGTATCGCGCCACGCTTCGCCAAGGTTGAACGGGCAGCGGAACGCAAGGCTATTGCTGCCCTCGTAACATGGCGATGGCCAGCAGCAATCCATTCAAGCGCGCCTGCGCCCCGTCGGAACGGGAATTGAGCAGGATCGGAACCCTGCCCCCCAAAACAATTGATCCGGTCTGTGCATTGGCGTGGAATTTCCACGATTTTACCACGGCATTCGCAGCTTCGATGTTCGGAAAAACCAACATGTCGGCGCAACCGGATACACCGTCGGCAGCCGCGCCCTTGATCGCAGCAGCCCGTGGGCTGATCGCCATATCATAGCCCATCGGCCCCGCCAGAAGGAACCCGTTGGCACCCTGTCGTACCAATGTGGCAGCATCGATTGTAGCAGGCATCGCTGGGGTAACCTTTTCGGTCGCCGCGACCAGCGCCACTTTGGGATTTACGACCCCCAGACCACGCCACAAGGCGGCGCTGTTTTGGATGATCGCCCGTTTTTGTTCGCAGGTCGGGGCAGGAAGGATGCCGTTATCCGTCGCCCCGATCAATCGCCCGAACCCCGGAAGCTCGGCGATGGAGATATTGGACAAAACCCGCGAGACGGCGATCCCCGTATCGCGGTTCACCACTGCTTTTAGATAGGCACCGCTGTCCACGGCCCCCTTGATCAGGATATCCGCTCGTCCCTCGCGTATTTCAGACACGGCCAGCCTTGCCATATCAGCCGGTGTTTGCGCGGCCAGAACCGTCACACAATGCTGGGCGGAACTTGGCAACAAGGGGTCTGATGCCGGAGAGTGCAGAATCCTACGCTAAGCGCTGAGCACTCGTTTCCCATAGTCGCGTAGATTGCCGTTGGGATCGACATACCGGTAGAGCGTGACCGGTTTCACCCCCAGTTCCTTGCAGAGCTCTGAGACTGACGTGTCGCGGCTAGACATGGCAGCCTGAGCCATGCGGACCTGTGCTTTCGTCAGCGCAAATTTCCTCCCCCCCTTTCGCCCACGCGCGCGGGCGGCCTGAAGCCCCGCCATCGTGCGTTCGCGGATCAACTCGCTTTCAAATTCGGCAAGCGCAGCAAAGATGCCGAATGAAAGCCTTCCTGCCGCAGTCGTTGTGTCAATCTGCGCCCCTTGCCCGGTGAGAACTTTGAGGCCGACACCTCGCTCGGACAGCATGTTTACGGTTTTGACAAGGTGGTGGAGGTTGCGCCCCATACGATCGAGCTTCCACACAACCAGTACATCGCCCTTG
>NZ_LWGH01000654.1:0-13691 GCF_001635395.1 Sulfitobacter sp. HI0129
CCGCCTTGACCGTGCCGGTCTTCGTTCTGGAAATGGGCGCGCATCTGGTGCCCGGCTTCCACGGGATGATCGAACGCAGCATCGGTATGCAGACATCCTGGGTCATTCAGTTCCTGCTGACGACGGCTGTTCTGTTCGGACCGGGTCGGCAGTTCTTTGCCAAGGGGTTGCCGGCGTTGGCCCGTGGGGCGCCCGATATGAACAGCCTCGTGGCGCTGGGTACGGGTGCGGCATGGGTCTTCTCTGTCGTCGCCACTTTCCTGCCCGGTTTGCTGCCGGACGGGATGGGCGCGGTCTATTTCGAAGCGGCGGCTGTCATCGTCGTGCTGATCCTTCTGGGGCGCTGGCTTGAGGCGCGCGCAAAGGGCCGTACCGGTGCGGCCATTCAGAAGCTTCTGGGGCTACAGCCCCGTACCGCGCGTGTATTGGTCGACGGTCAGCCGCAGGAAGTTTCCATCGACGCGCTGCAGCGGGGTGACTTGCTGCTGGTGCGCCCCGGCGAACGGCTACCGGTGGACGGTATTGTGACCGAGGGGTCCAGCCATGTTGATGAAAGCATGATCACCGGGGAGCCATTGCCGGTTTCGAAGGCAGACGGCGACGCCGTGACCGGCGGCACCGTGAACGGATCGGGCAGCCTGACTTTCAGGGCCACCCGTGTCGGTTCGGAAACTGCGCTCGCCCAGATCATCCGCATGGTGGAAGAAGCGCAGGGCGCGAAGCTTCCCATTCAGGGGCTGGTGGATCGAATTACGCTCTGGTTCGTGCCGGCGGTTCTGCTCTTTGCGACGCTGACGGTCCTTGTCTGGCTCTTCTTCGGGCCTGATCCCGCGCTCAGCTTCGCGTTGATTGCCGGTGTTTCCGTGCTGATCATCGCCTGCCCCTGTGCCATGGGGCTGGCGACTCCCACCTCTATTATGGTGGGGACCGGGCGGGCCGCCGAGATGGGCGTTCTTTTCCGGCGCGGTGATGCGCTGCAGGCCCTGAGCGAGATCGACGTCGTGGCGGTCGACAAGACCGGGACGGTGACCGAAGGCAAGCCGAAGCTTACCGATCTGCATCTCGCCGAGGGGTTCGCCCGGGAAGACGTGTTGCGGCTCGTTGCTTCGGTAGAGGCGCGGTCGGAGCATCCCATTGCTGAGGCCATCGTTGAGGCGGCGCAGGCGGAAGGTCTGTCGCTGGCGGAGCCATCCGCCTTCACCTCCCTTACCGGTTACGGCGTATCGGCGATCGTCGACGGGCGGCAGGTGCTCGTCGGGGCCGACCGGCTGATGGAGCGGGAAGGCATCCCCACCAAGACGCTGCTGGAGGAGGAGAACCGGCTGGCCGAGCGCGGCAAGACCGCTCTTTACGCTGCTGTGGATGGGGACCTTGCGGCGGTCATCGCTGTCTCGGACCCGGTCAAGGCGTCCAGCCGCGCGGCGCTTGCGGCGCTGCATGACATGGGCTTGAAGGTTGTGATGATCACCGGGGACAAGGAACAGACCGCGCGGGCCATCGCGGATGAAACCGGCATTGACGATGTGGTGGCCGGCGTGTTGCCCGACGGCAAGGTGTCCGCACTCGAACGGTTGCGGCAGGACGGTCGCAAGATCGCCTTTGTCGGGGACGGCATCAACGATGCGCCGGCGCTCGCCCATGCGGATGTGGGCATCGCCATCGGTACGGGGACGGACATCGCCATCGAAAGCGCTGACGTAGTGCTGATGTCGGGCGATCTGCGCGGCGTGGTGAACGCAACAACCGTTTCCCGCGCTACGATGCGCAACATTCGTCAGAACCTCGGCTGGGCCTTCGCTTATAACGTGGCGCTTATCCCCGTGGCTGCCGGGGTGCTGTATCCCGCGTTCGGGTTGTTGCTGTCTCCGGTCTTTGCGGCGGGTGCCATGGCGCTGTCGTCCGTGTCCGTGCTGACGAATGCGTTGCGTCTGCGCAGGCTCGCCCCGTCCATGGCGGAGCCGTCCCGGCCCGCCGGGGGCGCGAGCCTGCGCAGCTTTTCAGATCAACCCGCCGAATAGGAGTGTAACATGAACATCGGAGAAGTCGCGGAACGGGCGGGTCTGCCGCCGAAGACGATCCGCTATTACGAGGATATCGGCCTTATCCGGCCCATGCGCAGCGCCAACGGATACCGTGAATTCCGGGACCGTGATCTGCACAAGCTCGCCTTTCTCGGACGGGCCCGGGCGCTCGGTTTCTCGATCGAGGATTGCCGCACGCTGCTTGCGCTTTATGAAGATACTGAGCGGGAAAGCGCGCAGGTCAAGCAGGTGGCGCAGGAACATCTTGTACAGATCGATGCGAAGATCGCACAACTTGAATCCATGCGCGCCACCCTTGCGCATCTGATCGAGGAATGCCGCGGAGATCACAGGCCCGATTGCCCCATTCTCGAAGACCTGTCGGCCGCACTACAATAAAGGGCCGCGGTCCGGGTGCTTCATACAAAGGAGAACCACATGGTGAAGAAACAGTCGATGACGGCGCTCGCGCTGATCCTTTCTATCGGAGCGGGAGCGGGAGCGGGGGCCGCGGTGGCCCAGGAGCAGACCATTTCCTTTGACGGCAAATGGCGGGAGCAGGGGTTGCTCAGACTCTTTACCAATGATTACGAAACCAAGGGCCGAAGCCTTGAGGTGGTTTCCGACGGCACGGTTTCCGTGCTTTGGCGCCCCGTGGATGATGGGCTGGCCGACGCCCGCAAGGCACGCTGGCAATGGAGCGTGACCGAAGGCGTCACCCCTACCGATCTGACCAAACGGGGCGGTGATGACCGCAACCTCGCGCTCTATTTCGTCTTCGTCGATCCGCAGACGGCGGCCAACATGGGTCAAGTCTCGGCGACCAAGCTGCTGCGCGATCCCGCGACCCGGGGACTCGTCTATGTCTGGGGCGGGGACCACGCACCGGGCCAGCTGCTCAACAGCCCGTATTCGGATGGGCTGAAGACGAAGATCCTGCGCATTGACGCCAACGGTTCCTTTGAAGAGCAGGTCGATCTGGATAGGGATTTCAAGGCCGCTTTCGGTGACAGCGCGCGGGTGTTGGTAGGGCTTGCAGTGACGGCAGACAGCGATGACACCGATGGTTTCATCCGGGCTTCGATTTCCGATCTACGCGTTCAGTAATACGCGGCTGGAACCCGGTGTAAGGGAATCTATGATGATGACCCGTTGCTTGGCTGGCAGCACCGCAGCCGCCCTGTTGCCGAAAAGCACCACGAAAAAGTTTTGCCGAACCTGTAGCGGGTTCGGGCGTTAACCCCCAGATAAAGGACGGCATCCGGGGACGCGGCCAATACTGCTGTCGAGTTCATGAAGGGATAAGTACCAATGCTGACAAGACGCCATTTCATCCAAACAACAACCGCGCTGTTTTCCGTACCGCTGGCGACACCACTGCTCGCCGCGACACGTGCCCAAAAAGACGCTTGGGACGCGCAGGTCACGCCGCCGAACTTCGATCCGGCGACCACGAACCCGTGGGGGCTGCACCCCCGCTTCCTGCCGCAACGCGTGGCCGCGAAGGATAGCCTGAAGCCGGGAGACGTCCATGTGGATGCGGTTGCCCGTTATGTCTATCACATCGAAGAAGGCGGAACCGCGATGCGCTACGGCGTCGCCATCGCCCGCGGCAATCTTTACGAGCCGGGAACCTATACCATCAAGCGCAAAGTGCAGTGGCCCGGCTGGACGCCGACCCAGAACATGCTGAACCGCGATCCCGATCTTTACGGCGAATTCGCGGATGGTGTGGACCCGGGTCCGGAAAATCCGCTGGGCTCGCGTGCGCTCTATCTCTATGTGGGCAACCGCGATACCTACCTGCGGATCCACGGCACGCCGGAGCCCGAAAGCATCGGCGGCCGGGTCAGTTCAGGCTGCGTCCGGATGGTGATGGCGCATATCAACATGCTCTATCCCAACGTGAAGACCGGCTCGACGGCTTATCTCTATTCGGCTGAGGATAGTCTCGTACCGCGCAGCTGACCGCGCGGTACCGGGGGCGCATCAGGCGTCCACGTAGCCTTTGAGGCAAATGGGGCTTCCGCCTTCCGAACGCAGCGGTACGAGCGTCACTTCGACGGGACCGCTGTGTTCATACCAGTAACACCCATCTTCAACCATGAAACGCGCGGTCGAAAGATCTTGGTCGGGGGCGGCAAGGCGGACGACCGATTCCGGGATGTTCCCGACTTCGGTCAATGTTTCCAACGCCGTCTTTTCCACGGGCGGTGGGCCATCGGTAAATTCGGCCGAGGGTATCGCGCAGCCGGCGGCGAAAAGCAGCGCGGCGCCTGCGGTGATCGTTCTTTTGTGCATCAATGCCTCTGTCATTTCCGGGGGTACGGCGCAACTTGTCACAGGGGCGGACCCGCGACAAGTTGCAAGCCGTGTGGCAAGGTCATAATTGTGGCCGTGGGGCAGCAGGTAAGACCGCTTCACCCCAGCGATACATCCAGAAACAGCATGATGACGAGGCCGATGGCGAGGCCGAGCGTCGCGCGTCGCTGGTGGCCTGAGCGATGGGTTTCGGGAATGATCTCATGGCTGATGACATAAAGCATCGCACCCGCCGCGAAGGCGAGCCCCCATGGCAGCAGCGGTTCGGAAATGCTGACCACGCCGGCACCAAGTAACCCGCCTGCGGGTTCGGCCAGCCCGGTCAGGGCAGCAATGGCCCATGCCCGCCGCCGCGAGTACCCTTCACCCAGCAGTGAGACGGCCACCGCGAGCCCCTCAGGCGCGTTCTGAAGGCCGATGCCGAGCGCAAGCGGCAACCCGTCCGCCAGACCGCCCGACCCGAAGCCAACGCCGACAGCGAGACCTTCGGGAAAGTTGTGGATCGTGATGGCGATGATGAAAAGCCAGACCCGCCGGAGCGACGCGCTATCCGGCCCCTCGCGCCCCGACCCGAAGTGCTCATGCGGCAGTTTTTCATTCATCAGGGCGACGGCCCCCATCCCGAGAAGGATTGCGATACAGACGATCGCCGCCGGTGCATATCCGCTGGCGAAGTCCTCTTCGGCGGCGTCGAGTGCCGGAATGATGAGTGAGAAAAAGGAGGCCGCCAGCATGATGCCTGCCGCGAAGCCGAGAAGCAGGTCGCGGGTGGCACGGGACGGTTTTGACCCGAATAGCACGGGTACCGCGCCCACCGCCGTAAGCGACCCCGCAGCCAGGCTTCCGAGAAACCCGAGCATCATCGGCGAAAGTGTTTCCATTCCGTCTGGTTGGCCCTGCCTCGTTTCGGAAGGATACGAATGTGTCCGTTCCTCTATGAGAAGCCTTAGAAAACAATGCGCTGACGATTGCAAAGCAATTGCGCGGGGAGAGTGGCGGTGATTTGTCGGTTGGCAGAAAGGGACGGAGCTCCGAGTGAGCGGGCGGACCATCCATTTTTTAGGATACAGGCCCGAGCTGTACCTTGAGACCAATACGCCGCCACCCTATGGCGTTGCTAGTACGCAGCAGTCCAATTGGAACGAACTGAACCAGAGACTGCTAGGGGACCTTGTCGCTTGCTCAGGTCCATTATGCAGCCTATGCAAGACGGGAGGGTGTAGCACAGATTTTACTGTACTTCGCCGGGAAATGATCGCTTCTAGCGGTGGTTCATTACCGACGGTTGTCCGGGTCGGTCAGTAAAGTTGGTGCGAGGCGTATAATAATATGAAGTCCAAAACGGTTTCGGCAGATGGTCGTCAGAAGGCACCGTACCTCGGGTTTATGCTTGCAGTTGCTACGGCGGCAGGGATGGCAACAGCGGTATACCCGCAATCCACCACACCCCCTTTGTCAACCTATGGCACCCCGGGCCTTGTGGAACTGCCCACCGCTCAAGTGTTCTATGGCGGTGCCCTCGCTTTCAATGCGACAAAGCTTGGTTCCACCGAACGCTACAACGTCACGTTTCAAGTGCTTCCGCGGGTCTACGGAACTTTCCGGTACAGCTATGTTACAAACTACGATCGCAGTTTTGATATTCATTTCCAACTGGCTGATGAGGGTCGCCTTCGTCCGGCCCTAGCGATCGGACTGCGCGATTTTTTGGGCACAGGTATCTTCAGTAGCGAATACTTTGTGGCAACCAAGAGTTTCGGTTCCAGGGTGCAGGTTACTGGCGGTATCGGGTGGGGGCGATTGGCCGGTAGAAATTCTTTCGACAACCCTCTGAGCGTATTCGGTGATCGCTTTGACAATAGGAGTCCGGGTTTCTCAGGCCGGGGAGGCCAGCTCGAGACCGGGGATTGGTTCAGAGGACCAGTGTCGCTCTTCGGCGGGTTATCTTACAGGGTCAATGACCAGCTAAGTTTGACTGCGGAATATTCGCCTGATTTATATGCGTTCGAAACAAATGCAGGGATCGCTGACATCACCACCCCCCTCAACGTAGGCCTGCTTTATCGCTTCAAGAATGGCGTGGACCTCAAGGGTTTCGTGGTCGGCGGGAACGAGATCGGTGCGCAGCTGAGCTATGTTATCAACCCCGCAAAGCGGTCGATTCCGGGTGGGCTTGAACTGGCGCCGGTGCCGGTAGGGTCGCGGGCGCGGTTGGCGGTTGCGGATTGGAATAATTCCGCTGCCGGCGGGGGTGTCGCGGCCGTTACACGTGTTCTTCGCTCCCGGTTGGAGAACGAAGGTCTCGAACTGCAGGGCTATATCCCGGGGGCACGCTCCGCCACGATCCGTATCGAGAACCAGCGGTGGGACGTGGAGGCTCAGGCCGCTGGTCGCGCGGCGCGGATCATGGCGGAAACTCTGCCGCCGGAGGTCGAAGAGTTTCGCGTCGTCTTTCAAAAGGATGGCGTACCGAACAGTCGTGTCGTGACGCAGCGGTCCGATCTGGAAGAATTTCAGTACGATTATGACGGGGCGTGGCGCACCTTTGCGCGGGCGGACATTCAGGATGCGGCAGGCCTTGGGCGTCAGGGGGAACTCCAAGAGACCTTTCCGCGGTTCGATTATTCGCTGTCACCCTATGCGGCCTATTCCTTCTTCGATCCAGATCAGCCCATCCGGGTGGATGTAGGCCCCCAGCTAAAGTTTTCGTATAAGCCGCTGCCGGGTCTGAATTTTTCGGGGCGGCTGCGCTATCCGATTGCTGGAAATATCGAAGATTCTGTGCGGTTGTCCAATTCCCAATTGCCGGCGGTCCGGACGGACGCGGTGCTTTACGCGCGGGAATCCGATCTCGAACTCAATACATTGACGGCGGAATATATCTGGCGACCGGGTGAGAACCTCTTTGCCCGGACAACTGCGGGCTACCTCGAAAACATGTATGGCGGCGTGTCGGCTGAATTGCTTTGGTATCCGGTGAACAGTCGCCTCGCTTTGGGGGTCGAGGCGAATTATGCGAAGAAGCGGGAATACGACATCTTGTTCGGCTTCCGCGATTACGATGTTCTGACCGGCCATGCTTCTGCCTATTACGATTTTGGAAATGGTTTCGTGGGTCAGGTCGACGCCGGGCGCTATCTCGCAGGGGACTGGGGGGCGACCTTCTCTCTCGCACGGGAATTCAACAACGGATTCACCCTCGGCGGTTTCTTCACCTTGACGGATGTACCCTTCGACCAATTCGGAGAAGGCTCCTTCGACAAGGGTTTGAAGTTCGAGGTTCCATTGTCCTGGTTCACGGGTAAACCATCGAAAACCACACTCAGCGAAACGATCCGGCCGATCCTGCGGGACGGCGGCGCGCGGTTGAACGTGAACAACCGGCTGTTCGGCTATGTACGCGACGAACGGGGTAAGGAACTGCGTGACGGCTGGGGGAGATACCTGCGATGATCCGTAAATCGATTGCCATGCTGTCCCTGTTCGCTCTTGGAGCGTGCGGGGAAAGTCAGCTCGCGGCGCGTGCGCTCAATGTGTTTCTGGACGAACCTTCAACACAGGCTTCGGGGCCGTTTCCGCGATTTGCGCCCCTGTTGCAGATGCCGCAACCCTACGCCCTTCAGGCAACTTTGGTGCGGAGCTCTCTGAAGGGGGGCTTTCTGCTCGAAAGCAAACAGGGCTCGATTGAAAGCTGGTTGGGCAGCGATGGGGTTGCGCTGACCTTTGATCGGGGTCTTCTGCATGGCACTCGGGGTATTGGCGCGGGTCTGCTCGCTTCCGATGTCAGCGAAAGTGCCGCTCTGGTCCTGAGCGGGCGTAATGGTGTCGCTGACCGTATACACACCCGGCTTGATGGGAACGATCGGGCAGAATTGCAGGCCTATCGGTGCACGATCCGGTCCGAAGGGCCAGCCACGATCCAGTTGGACAATGGCCCCGCTTCGACCCTTAAGATGGTGGAGACGTGCGCCGGGTTGGATGACTCGTTCCAAAACACCTATTGGGTCGATACCCGCTCCGATCTCATCGTCCGCTCCCGCCAGTGGACGGGGGAAGAACTGGGCGAGCTGGACGTCCGGGTGGTTTACAACTTCCGCTAACGCCTCTGCCGGTCCTTTTTCTGTACGGGACCGGCAAGGGCGCTATGCTTTCCGGCATGTGGCGCTTTCTATTCCTATTGGTTCTGTCTGGCCTGCCGGGGCCATTGGCGGCTTGCGGGTTGGGGTTGGTGCTTGCTGTGGATGTTTCCGGCTCCGTGGACCGGCAGGAGTATCGCATCCAAATGGAAGGGCTGGCGGAGGCGTTGCGTGACGGTATCGTGGCCGAGGCGCTGGTGAGCCAGCAGGCTCAGGTGACGCTCATACAATGGTCGGGCATTTCCCGGCAGCGCCAGACATTACCCTGGACTGTGATGGCCGACCAGCAGGCGGTAGATCGTTTCGCCGACGCCATCGCAGGTGACGATCGGCTCTGGCGCAATTTCTCGACCGCCGTGGGCGAGGTTATGGACCTGGCGCTTCAGGCTTTGAAAGAAGTAGCTCATTGCCAGCGCCTTGTGCTGGATATTTCCGGGGACGGTATATCCAATGAGGGTGTCCCGCCCCTGGCCGTGCGGGGGGCACTGGCGCAGGCCGGGGTCGTGGTGAATGCGGTCGCCATCGAAACTGATGAGACCGATTTGACCGCATGGTTTTTCGAGAATGTCATCCTCGGGGAGGGGGCTTTCGTCGTTACCGCGGATGGATTCGAAGACTATCCGGCGCAGATCAGGCGGAAGCTCCAGCGGGAAACGGCCAAACAGGTGAGTATGCTGGGAAATCCGTGATCACAGTAATTTCTCATGTGATCACACCAGGTGCGAAATCTTCTGTTTAATCGGATATTCTGCGGTTCTGCGCCAATAAACCGCGCATCCTTCGCGGTTGGCCCCGTGACACTGCCATAAAAAACGCTATCAAGAATGTAACCTATGAAAGGATACCGTCATGGCCGATGTGAACCGGGGCAACCGGCCCCTGTCCCCTCATATGTCGATTTACAGACCCCAGCTGACGTCGATCACCTCCATCCTTACGCGGATCACAGGGAATGCGATGGGCATCACGGCCCTGCTGATTGTCTGGTGGTTTCTCGCTGCGGCGACGAACCTCGACTATTTTGAGACGGTTGACGGAATTCTCACCGGGTGGTTCGGCGATCTGGTGATGACGCTTTCGGTGCTCGGGCTTTGGTATCACACCCTCGCCGGGATACGGCATCTGATCTGGGATCAGGGCGTTGGGCTCGACCTTGGCCCGGCTTATATCCTCGGGTGGTCCTGCCTTGGCGGGTCGGTCGTGCTGACCATTCTGACCATCATCATCGTCTGAGGAACTGCACATGCGCTATTTGACTGACCGCAAACGGGCCGAGGGCCTCGGTTCTGCAAAATCGGGAACGGAGCATCACTGGCACATGACGCTAAGCTCGGCGGCCCTGCTGGTACTGATCCCGCTATTCGTTTTCACCTTCGGTCCGGCACTTGGTGGAAGCTACGAAGAAATCCTTGCCTATTATGCGCGCCCGTTCCCCGCGATCGTCGCGGCCCTTACGCTGGCGGTGGGCTTCAAGCATTTCGCCGACGGTGCCCAGATCATGATCGAAGATTACGTGCATGGGATCGCGGGCAAAATCACCCTGATTGTCGTGCGCGTCCTGTCCTACGGCGCCGCCGGGGTGGGCATTTTCGCCATTGCGCGGCTGGCGCTTTGACGTGGTCCTTCTGCGGACCGTTCAATAATTCGTCCTACGGGAGACCGAAACATGGCTGCTTATGATTATGAAACCCATGAATACGACGTTGTCGTCGTAGGGGCAGGGGGCGCCGGTCTGCGCGCGACGCTAGGGATGGCCGAGCAGGGGTTGCGCACCGCCTGTATCTC
This sequence comes from Sulfitobacter sp. HI0129, assembly GCF_001635395.1. Lineage (NCBI taxonomy): Bacteria > Pseudomonadati > Pseudomonadota > Alphaproteobacteria > Rhodobacterales > Roseobacteraceae > Sulfitobacter > Sulfitobacter sp. HI0129. The sequence continues at coordinate 10,265 of NZ_LWGH01000654.1, forward strand.
AAAGGTGTTTCCGACGCGGTCGCATACCGTGGCAGCGCAAGGGGGCATCGCCGCCTCGCTCAGCAATATGGGCCCCGACAACTGGCAATGGCATATGTACGACACCGTGAAGGGGTCGGACTGGCTGGGCGATACGGACGCGATGGAATACCTCGCCCGTGAAGCGCCCAAGGCCGTGTATGAACTGGAACACTACGGCGTGCCGTTCAGCCGGACCGAAGAGGGCAAAATCTATCAGCGCCCCTTCGGCGGTCATACCACCGAATTCGGCGAAGGCCCCCCGGTGCAGCGGACCTGCGCCGCCGCGGACCGGACAGGCCACGCCATTCTGCACACGCTCTACGGTCAGTCGCTGAAGCAGAAGGCCGAGTTCTTCATCGAGTATTTCGCCATCGACCTGATCATGTCGGACGACGGTGTCTGCCAGGGCGTGCTGTGCTGGAAGCTGGAAGACGGCACCATGCATCTGTTTACCGCCAAGATGACGGTGCTTGCGACCGGCGGGTACGGGCGCGCCTATTTCTCCGCCACTTCGGCGCATACCTGCACCGGTGACGGGGGCGGCATGACCGCCCGGGCAGGACTTCCCCTGCAGGATATGGAGTTCGTTCAGTTCCACCCTACAGGGATCTACGGTGCCGGTTGCCTCATCACCGAAGGGGCGCGCGGCGAGGGCGGATACCTCACCAACTCCGAAGGCGAGCGTTTCATGGAGCGTTATGCGCCGACCTACAAGGATCTCGCATCGCGGGACGTTGTCAGCCGATGCATGACGATGGAGATCCGCGAAGGCCGCGGGGTGGGCGAGAACAAGGATCACATCCATCTGCACCTTAACCACCTGCCGCCGGAAACGCTGGACCTGCGCCTGCCCGGCATCAGCGAGAGCGCCCGGATCTTTGCCGGGGTGGACCTGACAAAGGAGCCGATTCCGGTGCTGCCGACCGTGCATTACAACATGGGCGGAATCCCAACGAATTACTGGGGTGAAGTGCTCGCCCCCACGGACGACAAGCCCGACAACGTGACGCCCGGTCTGATGGCCGTGGGCGAGGCAGGCTGCGCCTCCGTGCACGGGGCGAACCGTCTGGGGTCCAACAGCCTCATCGACCTTGTGGTGTTCGGACGGGCGGCGGCCATCCGTGCCAAGGAAGTGGTAGATGCCGAAGCACCGGTACCCACGGCGAACCAGCGTTCCGTCGATGCGGCCTTCAGCCGGTTCGACGGGCTGCGCTATGCCAAGGGACATGTGCCCACCGCGGACCTGCGGCTGGAAATGCAGAAAACGATGCAGCAGGACGCCGCCGTTTTCCGCACCGACAAGACGCTGGAAGAGGGCCGCGAGAAGATGGTCGAAGTGGCCGGAAAGCTTTCGGACCTGAAGGTCACGGACAAGTCGCTGGTCTGGAACTCCGACCTCATGGAAACGCTGGAACTGACCAACCTGATGCCCAACGCGGTGGCCACGATCACCGCCGCCGCGGCGCGTAAGGAAAGCCGGGGCGCGCATGCGCATGAGGATTATCCCGAACGCGATGACGAGAACTGGCGCAAGCACAGCCTCGTCTGGTTCAAGGGGAACGAGGCGTCTCTGGGCTATCGCGGCGTTCATACCCAGCCCTTGACGAGCCACAATGACGGCGGCATCGACCTGAAAAAGATCGCCCCCAAGGCGCGGGTGTATTGATCCCATGCGTTACGTGATCCTTCTGACCCTCACCCTGGGCCTGACCGCTTGCGATCAGGTTCAGACGGCTGTCGACAACACCGCCCGCCAGACGGCAAAGGGCGCGGTGGCAGAGACATTGGCCACCCGCTTCCCGCAGGTGCCGCAGCCGCTGATCACGCCCTTCACGGATTGCATCATCGACAATGCCGGTGCGCTCGAGTTGCGCGAATTTGCCCGTGCCGCCGTCGTCGGCGTCACCGACGATACGGCAGCCGTGGCCCGCGAGGTTCTGTCGCGTCCCGAAACCCAGCAATGCCTGACCTCCGCCGCGCTGGCGCGGGGTCTGACCTAGGAGATACCGATGGTTCAGCTGACCCTTCCCAAGAACTCCCGCATGACCAGCGGCAAGACGTGGCCGAAGCCCGAGGGGGCCACCAACGTCCGCGAATTCCACATCTATCGCTGGAATCCCGACGACGGGAAGAACCCTGCGCTCGACACCTATTTCGTCGATATGGACACCTGCGGTCCGATGATTCTGGACGCGCTCATCAAGATCAAGAATGAGATCGACCCGACGCTGACGTTCCGGCGGTCCTGCCGCGAAGGCATCTGCGGGTCCTGCGCGATGAACATCGACGGGATCAATACGCTGGCCTGCACCTACGGGGTTGAAGAGGTGAACGGCACGGTAAAGATCTATCCGCTGCCGCATATGCCGGTGGTGAAGGACCTGATCCCGGACCTCACCCATTTCTACGCCCAGCACGCCAGTATCGAACCCTGGCTTGCCACCGAAACGCCTGCGCCCGCCAAGGAATGGAAGCAGTCGATCGAGGACCGGGCGAAGCTCGACGGTCTTTATGAATGCATCATGTGTGCCTGCTGCTCGACCTCCTGCCCCAGCTACTGGTGGAACGGGGATCGTTACCTTGGACCGGCCGCGCTGCTGCATGCCTATCGCTGGATCATCGACAGCCGGGATGAGGCGACGGGGGAGCGGCTGGACGATCTGGAAGATCCTTTCAAGCTGTACCGCTGCCATACGATCATGAACTGCGCACGGACCTGCCCCAAGGGGTTGAACCCGGCGAAGGCCATCCAGAACATCAAGAAGCTGCTTGTCGAACGCGCGGTCTAGCATCCGTTCCTGCATGACCGCCTGTCGCACCTGCTGAAGGGGAGCGGACGCCGATGCTCATCCTCGCGGGCGTGCTGATCGCCTTCATTCTGGTGGCGCTCTATACCCGGCGCCACCGGGCGACACGCAATTGCCGGTGGCGCAAGGACGCAACCGGCGACAAGGGCAACCTGCGCATGTACCGCTGTGTCACCTGCGGGGCAGAGGCCTTTACCGCCAATCCGGGCCCGCCCGATACCTGCAAATCGACGTTGCGGCCACCGCCGCTTTGAACACTCGACAGTCCCGCGTGCCGCGGTCTAGGTTTGCGGCGCGGGGGGACCATATGACTGAACTTTCCAAGAAATTCGACGTGATCATCGTGGGCGCGGGGCTTGCCGGGATGGTCGCTGCCCATCAGGCGGTACTGCGGGGACGCAGGGTGCTGATGCTCGATCAGGAAGGGCCGCAGAGCCTTGGGGGGCAGGCCTATTGGTCGTTGGGCGGTCTTTTCATGGTGGATACGCCCGAACAGCGCCGCATGGGCATCAAGGACAGTGCCGAGCTTGCGCTGGCAGACTGGATGGGATCGGCGCAGTTCGACCGGGCGGAAGATGCGAACCCGCGCGCCTATGCCG
>NZ_LWGH01000655.1:0-3952 GCF_001635395.1 Sulfitobacter sp. HI0129
TCGATCCGGGCCAGCAGGGTGCGGGAGGGGGCAGGCGGGCTGCGCCGGGCTTCGTCAAAAAGCGCCTCCAGCCCGGCTTCGGCCCCGGCGTCCTCTGCCCCATTGTCCGACTTGTTCCGGTCACGCTCAGTCATCTTCGTACCCCAGTTCGTCCCTGCGCCCGGCGAGTGCGGCCTTCAGCGCGCGTTTGCCCCGCGCCGTCAGGCTTTCCACCGCTTCGATCCCGATCTGCAGCACCTGCGCGATCTCCACATTGCCCAGCCCGTCGATATGGCGCAACACCACCGCCTGTCTTTGCCGCGCGGGCAGCGTGTTGAGCGCCTGCTGCAACGCGGCATCGCGGGCCTGCGCCTGCAGCAGCGCCTCCGGCCCCGGTGCGGGATCGGATGGTTCGGCCACGGCCTCCAACGGGGTCGCGGGCCGCCTGCGCAGCCGGTCCGTGCAGAGGTTGGCGACCACCCGGTAGGCCCAGGTGGAAACCTGCGCCTCGCCGCGCCGCCAATCGGGTGCGATCCGCCAGAGGCGCAGCATCGCCTCCTGCGTGACATCCTCGGCCTCGGCGGTGTCGCCCAGCACCCGCACCGCGTGGGCATAGAGCCGGGGCGTCAGCCGCGCACTCAGAAGCCGGGCCGCGGCGGCGTCGCCCGCGGCGTAGCGTGCCAGCAAATCGGCATCCGCCTCGGCCTGCGCTGCGTCGGTCCGGTTCTGCATGGCATCCATCGCTAAGGTCCGGCGCCGCGCCGCGCAAGCCGCGGGGCGCCGGACCAGCCTCAATCCGCCTGATGCCGGCGGCCATGGCCCGCGCCCTTGGCATGGCCTTGGGCGAATTCCTCTGCCGTGACAGCACCGTCGGCATTGGCATCCAATCGGCCAAAGAGGCGTGCGGGATCGTGGCGCGACAGCAGTTCGGCCCTGGACAGGCGGGCATCATTGTCGGTATCGAGCCTTTCGATCATACGCCCGGCCCGGTGATCGGCCTTGCCCTTCTTGCCCTTGGCCAGTTCGGCGGCGTCGAGCTTGCCGTCCCCGTCGCTGTCGAGCCGTTCCAGCATGCGTTTGCCGTGATCTTCGCGGTGGGCGTGCTGCGCCGCGCGCAGTTCATCCGCTGTCAGGAAACCGTCGCCGTCGGCATCGGCACTGGCAAAGCGCGCCTCTGCATGGGCCTCCAGCTCCGCCCTTGTGAGGCTGCCGTTGCCGTCCGCGTCGAGCGTGGCGAAAAACGCCGCCCGGTCCGGTCCCTGCGCCAGCGTGGCCCCCGCGCCCAGCACCAGAAGCGCGCTGAGAGTGGCGATGCGGATATTTGCCTGATGTTTCATGTCATACTCCGTTTTCATTGACGCCGCGCCTTTCTGCGTGGCGATACCCGGTCAAACGGAAGACCGGGGATTTTCCGTCGAAATTTTTTCGCTGCCGGATGAAGCGCGCGCCCGGCGGCGAACCGGCCTGTCCGAAAAATGCGGGCACCCTGCCTGCTTTGACCACGGCACCGGCGGGAATTTGCGACATGGCGCCGCAATCGCGTCCTCCCGCCTTTCAATCGGGGCCGTTTGTGCGCATCTAGAACTCCAAGCAGGAAAGCGCCCTATGCAGCAACACGCCCCCACCCCGGACCCCGCCGCAGCGGCCGATACCTCGGGCGAACGCGCCCGCTGGCCCGCGATCTTCCGGGGCTGGCGCAACCGCTGCCCCAATTGCGGCTCCGGCCCGTTGCTCAAAAGCTATCTGAAGGTGAACCATGACTGCGCGGTCTGCGGGCAGGAGTTCTTTCATCACCGCGCCGACGACGGGCCGGCCTATCTGACCATCCTGATCGTGGGGCATCTGCTGGCCCCGATGCTGCATATTGTCTTTGTCACATGGCGGCCCGAGCCTCTGACTCTCTTTACCATTTTTGCGGTTGGATGTGTCGGCCTGTCGCTTTACCTTCTGCCCAGACTGAAGGGCGCCTTGATCGGATTTCAATGGGCGAAGGAAATGGGCGGCTTCGGCCGCGCCAGCTGAACCGCCCCCTCCCCAATGTCGCAGCCAGCCGCCGGGAGCGCAGAATGACCATCGACAAGAGCCAGATCCGCAATGCGGCCACCGTGATCGTGATCCGCGACCGGCACGAAAGCCCCCGCATCCTGATGGGTCAGCGCGGCGCCAAGGCGGCCTTCATGCCCAACAAGTTCGTCTTTCCCGGCGGGGCCGTGGACGCGGGCGACGCCTATGTACCACTTGCCAGTGAATTGCCCGAGACCTGCGCCGCCCGGCTGGCCGAAGATGCCGAACCGGGGTTCGCCAATGCGCTGGCCGCCGCCGCGATCCGCGAGCTGTGGGAAGAGACGGGGCTGGTGCTGGGCAAGCCCGGCGACTGGGAGGGCCCGGTGCCCGAGGACTGGACGCGCTTTGCGGAAACGGGCCATGTGCCCCATGCCGCGCCTTTGCAATTCGTGTTCCGCGCGCTGACCCCGCCGGGGCGCCCGCGCCGCTTCGACGCGCGCTTCTTTCTCGTGGATGCGGGTGACATCGCCAGTGACCTCGATGATTTCGGTGCCGCCTGTGACGAGTTGAGCCATCTGCAATGGGTCGCCCTGTCGGATGCGCGCGCCTTCGACATGCCCTTCATCACCGAAGTCGTGCTGGCGGAGGTGGAGGCCCGCGCCCGCGATACCGCCCCGCCCGCCTCCGTCCCGTTCTTCAAGAACAGCGACGAGGAAAGCCTGTTTCTGCGGTTGCGGGGGCATCTGCCGACGGAGTGACCGCCCCGTGACGGAGCCGCGCGGTCAGGTCACGAGAACAAGCATCAGGATCGACACGACCAGCACCGCCATTCCGGCCCATTCCCGGGCGGTGATGCTTTCGCGGAAGAACAGGGTGGAGGCGGCGACGCTCAGGATCAGTTCCACCTGCCCCAGCGCCTTGACGTAGGCGGCGTTCTGCAGCGTGAAGGCGATGAACCAGCACAGCGAGCCGCCCATGGAGGTCAGGCCGATCCAGACCGCCACGCGCCGCGCGCGCCAGACGGCACGCATCTGCCCCGGTTCGCGCAGCCGCAGCCAGAGGGTCATGATCGCCGTCTGCATGGCCACCACCGCCGCCAGCGTGACGGCGGCGCGCAGAAAAGCGTCATCCGTCTGCACCGAAAGCGTGGCGCCCCGATAGCAGACCGCCGATATCGCAAACAGAAACCCCGAGGCGATGCCCAGGCCCGCCGCCCGGTTGCGCAGATCGCCCAGCCGCCAGCCGCGGGTCTCCGGCCCGCCGGACAGCACCAGCAGCCCCGCCACGCCGATGCCGATCGCGACGAAGCCCAGCGGGCTGACGCCTTCGCCCAGCACCAGCCAGCCCACCAGCACGGTCTGGATCACCTCGGTTTTCTTGAAGGTGATGCCGACCGCGAAATTACGCTGCTTGAACAGCAGTACCACGCAGACGGTGGCGAGGATCTGGGCGGTTCCGCCTGCAAGGCCAAAAAGCCAGAAGCCGGGGGCGAGCGCGGGCAGGCTGTTGCCGCTGCCGGGCAGGTAGATCGCCACCAGCGCCAGGATGAAGGGCGCGGAATAGAGGAACCGCGAAAAGGTCGCCCCCGCGGCGCTGAGCGTGGCCTGCGCCAGCATCTTCTGCAGCATGAACCGGCCGGTCTGGAAGACGGCGGCGGCAAGGGTGACGAGGATCCACAGATCGGGAAGGAAAGCGTCCATTCCCGTCTATAGGCGGATCAGGCGTCGTCGCGCCAGCCGGGATGTGCGACCGGATCCTTCGCGCGCAGCAGAAAGGCCCGGAAGACCGCGCCGTAGGACGGATAGACATATCCGCCGTTGCGCCGCAGATACCTGTCGCGCCGCGCCCGGTAGAGCGCGGGCAGCCGGTACCACGCCACGCCCGGGTGCATGTGATGGACGACGTGCAGATTGTTGTTCAGGAACAAGAAGGCCAGCAACCCACGGTCCTCGATGATGACGCTGCGGGC
>NZ_LWGH01000656.1:0-2400 GCF_001635395.1 Sulfitobacter sp. HI0129
TTGACGAAGACCCGGCCCGCGCCACGCTCATGCCGCGCGTTCGCCCATTCGGCCAGCAATTTGCAGCCGGTCCTGGCGGCGATGCGGCCTGCGACCTCCAGCGTCTCTTCGCCCAGGGCGTCGCCGCCCACGGTATCGGCGGCGGGCGAGGTGCGCGTCCAATGCGACACGGGCGCCGCGTGGTCCGGCGCTGTCGCGGAAAGAACGAAGCGTATCATTCCAGTTCCCACCTTGCCTTTTCAACCGTGGTCAAATCTGATCCTGAGAGTTTTTGTATGGGACACTCACATATCGGAACCTTTTCCTAAACAAGGTGTTTGTTTTTAGCCTAGGGCCGCCTCTTTGGGAGGTCCCTTTCAGAAAAGGAGAAATCAAATGCTCAGATTCCTTAAGTCAGGGTCAATGGCTTTTGCCGTACTGACTTTGATTAGCCTTCCGCTTGAGTTCGCAAGCGCGCATCAAACCGGTGTCAGTATGGGAATGGCCGTACGAAACGATTATCCGCCCACTGCGATAACCATTCCGGCAGGATATTATCCGCGAGCGGGCACTTGTCGGCTTTGGTACCCTAATCGTCCGGCGCAGCAGCAGCCTGCGGTGTCCGATTGCAATGTAGTGATCCCGTTGGGCGCCATTCTGCTACTGGGTTGACGGAAAGCTATTACGCAAATCAGTTGACGGACATGACCCCTGTTGGTCACGTCCGTCAAAGTTCATTGATTGCCTTCGTCAAATGCTGATCTCGATCGGCGTTATCCTGTGTGTCGGGCTCTGAAAGTTTTCTCTGCGGTCGGCGGGTGGTGCCCCAAGCTAGCTTTCCCGTTCCAAGCTAGACCGGTAAAAGAGATAAACAATGACTCGAATCCACCCTATCATGGAAGGGTGGCCGAGGGCCGGTCGGCATCGCTTACCCCGAGGCGTGGCTTAATGGCTTGGATACGTCCAGCGACGTCCTAAACGACCTGTCTTATCCGGAGGGCCGGGCGTTTGTTTCAAGAATCGGAGGCAGCCACGCTCAGGCTACCCCTCTGAGATATCCATACGGTCGCGCCTGCGATCGCTGCCACCGTTGCTATACAAGCACCACCGTCGGCCCGATTTCGTAAAGAACCCCGGCAAGCGTCGGGCCAGCGATGTAACCCATGGTTGTCGCCGCCGAGAGGTAGGCTGCGACGGTTGCTTGCTCGCGCGGGCCAACCGACAGCGATGCAAAACCCTGCGCGGCGGGGACAAACAGGCCGAAGCCAAGGCCCATTAGGACATGGGACATCACCAGCAACGCGGTGCCCGCTGCGGGGATCAGCAGTACAGTGCCGACTGAGACGGCCACCAGTCCTGCCCCAGCTGTTTGGGAGGGCACGGATGACAAACGGATTGCGGCAAACAAGCCAGCAAGTGTTGCAGCTGCCATGATGGCTGCCAAGAATGCCGCCTGCGTTGCGGCCTCAGCGGTATTTAGAGCTCCTCGGTCTTGGACGAGAAAGGGAACCGCCTGTTGAACCATGCTCGTGGAGAGAAACGCCAGGGACACTACAGCAAGGATACAACGTATTCTCGGATCCCGCGCAGATAGAGATGAGATCTGCGGATGAATACGTTGCTCTTTGCGGGTTTGCGGGTCGCGCAGGTATGTAGCGGCGATCGAGAAAATCAGCAGAGCGCAGGCGGATGTGATCCAGAGTGGTGTTAACAAGCCCAAACGCCCGCTGGTTGCGAACACCAGCACCCCGCCAGCAATGGAGCCGATCCCGAAGGCTATTCCAGTCAGACTCATCGCTGCCGACCTCCGGGCCGGCACACTCACGTCCGCAATAAATCCTGCTGCAGCGGGAGGAACACCGCTGGCGATGCCGGCATAGGCAATACGGGCCGCAAGGAGGGACACGAAGACCACTAATGGCTGTGCGGAATAGTTCTGGCTCCAAGCAAGAACAGCTGCGAAAGCCAGGGTCGAAGCTACGTATCCTGCCATCCCAACAAGGAAGACAGGGCGACGGCCGACCATATCGGATCTGCGGCCCCACCAAGGTGCTGCGACGACTGTTACAACAGCTGAAACGGACACTATCAATCCGATTTCGACCTCACCCAAGCCTGCCGCTCGACCTGCAGGCCCGAGCACCGGCATAAGCACCGCTTGACCCATGGAGAGGGCGGCTAATCCACAGAGGAGGACCAACTCGCGGCACGCATCGACGCCGTGCAAACCCCCGCCGGCGAGAGCCGGACGGTCGCTGGCTTCCTGTCGCAGGCCANGCGCTATGGCGACGATCTGCTCGAGGATGTGGAAGCCTGGCTGCGGACCGTGCTGGATCAGACCCTGGGGCTTGCGGAGCCGCTTTACGGCAGGGTCGCGATGCCCGTTCTGGACACGATGGTCGCCGCGCTGTTCAACAGCGA
>NZ_LWGH01000657.1:0-3534 GCF_001635395.1 Sulfitobacter sp. HI0129
TGGCCAGACGCCGGAAACCATCGCCAAGACCTTCGGTACCACGGTCGCCGCTGTCAAAGGCCGGTTGCGTTATGGGCTCATCCATCCCGACATCCGTGCCGCGGCCCGCGCCAAATCGATCACGCTCGACACGATGAAAGCCTTCGCCGATCACCCGAGCCAGGAGGTGCAAAGGGAGGTCTTCGAGGCGCTCACCAAGGAGGACAACTATGTCCAGGCCTACACCGTGCGGAACGCGCTGAAGTCCCGCGGTGTCCAGGTCAGCGACGATATCGGGGCCTTCGTGCGCAAAGACTACGAGGCGCGCGGCGGTGCCATCGCGGCCGATCTGCTTGATGAGCATTCCGTGCTCGAGGATTCCGCGCTGGTCGAAACGATCCTGCTGGAAAAACTCGCCGCCGCCGCCGAAGAGGCTCGGGCAGAGATCGGCTTTGCCTGGGCCGACGCGGTCATCCAGTACGACTATGCCTCCATGGCGGATTATGGCCGGGTCTATCCCGGTCCGGTCGAACCCGATGAGAAGGGTTCGAGGCGCGTCGACGAGATCACCGCCGAGCTTGAGAAACTCGAACACGAGATGGAGAACGAAGAGCTCGAGGACGAGGCGTACAATGAACTCTACGATCGGGTCGATGAGTTGGAGGCCGAAGCACGGGATCTGCAGGAGGCCTACGGCGCGGAGGATCTTGCGCGCTCCGGCGTGATCGCCTCCTGGTCGCATGGCAAGATCAGCCTGCATGTCGGCCTGGTGCGTCCCGAGGACAGGGTCGAAAGCGCGGGCAAGGCCTCGGGTACGTCAAAGGACCACGGCACGGCGGACAGTGATGAGATCACCTATCCCGCCTCGCTCACCGAGGACCTGAAGACCGAGCGGGCGATGGCGCTCGGCGCAGCGATGGTGATGCATCCGGAGGCGACGCTCGACCTCACGCTCTTCAAGCTCGTCACCGACGTTTTGGGCCACGGCATGGGCGTGACCCAGGCGATCAAAGTCGACGCGCGTCAGGAGTATCGCAGCCATGCGAAGATGGACGAGATCGACGGCACCTCGCTAGAACAGGTGGCCGAGGCCCATGACGCGCTCGATCTCTCCTGGGCAGATGGCGCGAAATCCCCTGCGGATCAGTTCGCCCTGTTCCGCGCGCTTGATGCGGGCAAGAAGGCGAAACTCGTGGCCTATGCCACAGCGGCGACCACGCAGTCCTGCTTCGCACGGGACCGGCAGCGCGACAGCCTGATGCATGATTTCGAGGTGGAGATCATGCCGGACATCCGGGCGCATTGGACGCCGAACGCGGCGCTTTTCAACCGCTTCAAGAAGGCCTGGCTTCTGAAGATTCTCGGCGAGGAGCTGGGGCTCGCACAAGAGGCGGTGACATTGGCCTCTTCGACCAAGAAGCAAATCGTCGAATTCTGCGAAAAGCTCTTTGCGGAGCCTTTCGCCACGCTGACGGAAGCGCAGCGCGCGGCGGTCGCGGCCTGGTGCCCTCCGATGATGCAGACGGCAGGTGTCGAGCCGGTTGATGCTGGCGAGTCCGAGACACCCGTAGACGCAAGCGGGGTCGCCAAAGCGGCCTGATCGAGCAGGCGGCCCGCTCGGCATGTCCGGCGCGGGTCGCACCCTTCCCTCCATCTTACAGGTAAATCCCATGTCCCTTCTTAGCTTCACTGCCGCGAGCGTCGCGGCACAGATCGCGCATGCGCGCGGCTGCTCCACCTTCCTTCCCAACTGGAACGGGCCGGTGGGCAAACCCGCCCTGATCCTGATCGTCGGCAATGGTGTGCATCTGCGCTCCAATGGCATCGACGGTTCGACCACGCGGATCGTCACCACCGAACGCGCCGATCCCACATATGCCTTCGCCAAGGGCATCAACCCGTTCCGCGATCCGGATTGGATGGCGGCGCGGCAGGCGGCGTTTCGTGATCTGACGGGCCAGTTCTACACCGACATTCTCGATGATGTGCAGATGCTCATCGACCGCGGCCATGACACCATCCGGCTGGCAACCGATGGCCACACGATCCGCGTCTTCCTGCGCCGCGCCGCCGACTATCTGATCGGTGGCAGCTATGATGTGCCCTCAGGTCTCGGTGGGACGTTCCGGGTGATCCTCAGAGACGCCAGCGACACCCACGCGGTCGTGCAGAACTACGGCAACTGCGAGGATTTCGACGAGATGCTGCCCTACCGGGTGCCGCTCGATGCGCTCATCGAGATCGATGACCGGAGGGCGGCTTAGCGCCCTTTCTCACAATCGCATCGCCAATACCCTGCCGCGCTTCGCGCTCTCGGGACATTGGCGACACATGAAATCTCTCTAAGAGAAAGGACACTGAAATGGGTTGGCTCTTTTATACAGATCGTCGCGTGAAGACTTATGCGGACGAGAAAGCAGAAATCGCCCGGCTCTGCACCTTCGAGACGGATACCCGCAAGACGGTGTTGCTCAAGGCCTGCAAGGTCGGGTCGACCTGGTATGCAGCAGCGAAGGTCACAAACGTCAATGGCGCGCCGGTTGAGGACAGAACCTATGTGACCGATGCCGACGGATCGTTCACCTTCGGAGCAGTCTTCCTGACGCGATATGATGATGGTTGCTGGGGCTACAAGGACATAGAGGAGAGCGCCGGGCCCGTGGAGTCGCGCGCGCCGCTCAGCCTTCTGGCGTTGCTCTCCGAGTTGAGGGATCCCGACAGCTATGCCCATGCCTGGCGTCAGCGCTGCCGCGACTGGGCGGCGATCCCGGACTACGACGAGGGTGACAAGATCAAACTGGCCGCACCGGTAACGCTGACCGATGGCAGCACCTGCCAGATCGTGACCGCCACCCATTACCGGCGCGGAGGGCAAAAGCGTCTCTGCTACCGCATCGAGGAAACAGGCGGCCTCGTGCGTCTATCGAAAGCCTCGCTCGCCGGGTCCGAGCTCCTCGGCTCGGCGAAGAGTGCAGCGAGTCCGGTCCTGGCGGAGTTCTTTGCTGGGCACGGGCCTTGATACTGTATCTCAAATGAGATACATAAACACCAACCAAAGGAGGTCAGACCATGTCTGCACAGACATCCATGCTCCACGTTCGTGTTGACGACCAACTCAAGGCGCAAGCCTCGGATGCGCTCGCCGGTGTCGGTCTGACGCTTTCCGATGCGGTGCGCATCCTCTTGACCCGCGTCGTTGCGGAAGGTGGGCTGCCGGCGGGACTGACCGCCGATCCCGACGCCTATGACGCATGGTTCCGTGCCAAGGTGCAGGAAGCCCTGGACGATCCGCGTCCGGCAAAGGCACAGGCCCAGGTGATGCAGGATGCCCAGGCGCTGATCGACGGGAAACGACGTACCCGATCTTGAATGGAAGGCCGCGGCCATCGCCGACCTTCTGGCGATCATCGACTACATCTCCGACGACAATCCAGATGCCGCTCAGGCCCTCAAAGACGAGGATGAGGCTAAAACCTCAAGATTGCCAGAGCATCCTCAGATGTACCGTCGGGGCCGCGTCGACGGCACCCGCGAAATGGTTGTGCGCCCGCACTA
>NZ_LWGH01000658.1:0-1528 GCF_001635395.1 Sulfitobacter sp. HI0129
CGCTCGGCCGCCTCTGCCAATCGGTCGTCAGAGAGAGGGTCGGTTGGGCGACCGTCCACCAGCACTTCGTAATGTAGGTTGGGGCCTGTCGCGGTACCCGTCGCACCGACCCGCCCGATCATATCTCCGGCCATCACGCGTTGCCCTTGTGTGAGCCCGTCCGGTACGGCGCTCAGATGCGCATAGCGCGTCAGGGTGTCGGAGCCATGAGCGATCTCGACGACCCGGCCATACCCACCGCGTCGGCCGATGAAGCGAACGCGGCCCGGCGCCGTCGCCTGTACCGGCGTGCCGCGCGCCGCCGCGAAGTCGACCCCTGTGTGCATCCGTACATTGCCGTAGACCGGATGGGTGCGGCGCCCGAACACAGAACTCAGCCGTGCACCTTCGACCGGTTGCGCAAACACGCGCAGGACTTCTCCGTCGACATAGATCGTCGCTTGGCCGCTGCCGTCGTTCGGCCAGACGATTTCATAGACCGAGCCATCGATATCCAGTGCGGCAAAGGCAAGCTCGGGCTGACCAATCCTCTTGTTCCCGTCTCGGGCCTCGCGCCAAAGGAGGCGCATCGTCTCGCCACCCGCAAGATCACGACGGAAATCCACGGTGCCGCCCAGCATCTGCGCCAGGTCCACCGCAAAACGGGCGGGGATGTCTGCCGTGTCTAGGGCGGCGAAAATCGAGCTCTCGATCACCGCCTCGCCAGCGAAAGTCACCAATTCGGGATCCGGCTCCAACACGCGGGCGGCAAGCTGTTCGCCGAAGACCGCCTCTATCCGGACACCGTCATCGACGGCTAGTTCTACACGACGCGGGTTGTCGTCCGTTGTGGAAACCACGGTAATGATGTGACCCGGACGCAGACGGCGCAGATCGTATTCCGCGCCAATCGCCAAGGCGATTTCGGCGCGATCCGAAGCATCCAGCCCCGCATCGGAAAGGACCGCATCAAGCGTCTCGCCCGACGCAATCTCGCGCGACCAGGTGACCAGCTGGGGCTCGATAGATGGCAAGGAGGTATCAGCGGGGGAAACGGTCAGGAGGGGCCGGGGTCTGAACTCGAATGCGATATCTGCCTGGGCGAGTGTAGGGCGGACCGAATTGGTTTCGGTAATCCGAGGCGGCGCAAGCGGATCGGGAGTCCAGAGGGTCGCTTCAGCAATCGCAGGGGGCACCGGTTCTTTGGACAGAACGCCAGAGATGGCGATGGGGGTCACCGAAAATGCGCCTGCGACCGCAACGGCCGCCAAGACAGTTCTTATCTTCATGTTGCCCCCTCTACGTCTTCTGTCAGTGCGCGCCGGATCTTCGGCACCGCGAATTCTCTTGGCTCGTGATAGTCGATCATGGTGACGAGCTCACCCTCGGCATCGAACAGGAATACGCCTGCCGTATGGTTCATCGTATAGCCGCCGCCCTCAGTCGGGACGCGCTCAAATGAGGCACGAAACCCTTCTGCAGCGCGGGCAATCTGGTCTTCCGGCCCCGTCCAACCACGAATGACCGGATGAAAATAGCCGACATATTC
>NZ_LWGH01000659.1:0-1093 GCF_001635395.1 Sulfitobacter sp. HI0129
GCGCCACCTATCGCTGGGGCTGAGCCTGCTGCTGCTTGTGCTGCTGCCGGCGGCGGGGGCGGCGGCCTATCTGTGGCTGCGGGCGGCGGATCAATATGCCTCCACCCTCGGGTTTGTCGTCCGTCAGCAGGAGGGGGGCGGTGCCGTCGCGCTCTTCGGGGGGTTGTCGTCGATGGCGGGCGGCGCGTCGTCCGATACAGAGGTGCTGTATGAATTCCTGCGCAGTCAGGCATTGGTGGCGCGGGCCGACAGGGCGCTGGACCTGCGCGGGCGTTTTGCTGCCCCGTTCGGGCGGGACCCGGTCTTTGCCTTCGATCCCGAAGGCTCCATCGAGGATCTGCTGCACTATTGGCGGCGGATGGTGCGGGTGCATCACGACGCGGCGAGCGGACTGGTCGAGGTCGAGGTGCGCGCCTTTACGGCTGGGGGCGCGCGGGACATTGCCGCCTTTGTGCTGGAGGAAAGCCGCGAGATGATCAACGGGTTGAGCGTGCTGGCGCGGACGGATGCGACCCGCCATGCCGAGGGCGAGCTGGAGCAGGCGATGCAGCGCGCCCGCGCGGCCCGGTCCGAAATGGCGGCCTTTCGCGCCCGTACCCGCATCATCGATCCGGCGGCGGACATACGCGGGCGTATGGGTCTGCTGGAAAGCCTGCAACACCAATTGGCCACAGCACTGGTGGAGGGCGAGGTGCTGGCGCGCACCACCGGGGCGGGCGACCCGCGCCTTGCGCGGTCCTCCCGCCGGATCGCGGTGATCGAGGATCGCATCGCGCAGGAACGCGCAGGGTTCGCCGAAGGCGGCACCGCCGCGCAGGAGGACTACGTTGCCGTTCTGGGCGAGTTCGAGCGCCTGACGGTGGAAAACGAATTTGCCGAACAGGCCTATCTGGCGGCACGGGCCGCCTATGACGCAGCCGTGGCGGAGGCGCGGCGCGACAGCCGGTACCTTGCAGCCTTCGTCGGCCCCACGCTGGCGGAACGGGCGATCTATCCGCGCCGCTACACGATCGGGCTGCTGACTTTTGCCTTCCTGCTGGCCGTCTGGGTGATCGGGGTGCTGACGTGGTACAGCCTGCGGGACAGGCGCTAG
>NZ_LWGH01000660.1:0-1055 GCF_001635395.1 Sulfitobacter sp. HI0129
CGCCAACATCATGCGCCAGCCCTCGGTCTCGACCGGGTGGGCGTCGCGGAATCCCGGCGACAGCCACCGCTCGATCCCGCCGCCCGACATTGCGGGCAGGCCCAGCGTGTCGAGCTCGTCCATCCGCGTCTGCCACATCTCGGCGCTGCCGATCCGGTAGGACGTGTTGCTCAGGAGCAGCCCGCCCACCAGGTCGGGGCGGCTGTCGGCCAGTTGCAGCGCGATCAGCCCGCCGATGGACAGCCCCACCACCAGCGCGTCCGACAGCGCCAGCTGCTCCATGGCGTCGGCCAGATCCTGCGTGAAGCCCGCGATGCTGGCGGTCTGCCCCGCGGACAGGCCGTGGCCGCATTTGTCGTGGCGCAGCACCGGCGCACCCGCGGGAAGGCCCGGGAGCACCGCGTCCCAGATCCGCAGGTCGGTGCCCAGCGAGTTGATAAAGACGATGGACCGCGGGTCATCGCCCGGCCGCAGATCGGCGTGCAACGTCTTGCCGCCCAGGTTAAAAAACCGGCGCATAGGGCCCATCACGCATCGGCAACGGGCCGCAGGCCCAGAAGCGCGCGTGCCTTGGCCGGGCTGGCCACGGGGCGATTATTGGCCGCGCAGATCTCGGCCGTGCGCCGCACCAGCGCCGCGTTCGACGGCGCCAGCCGGTCCTTGTCGATCCGCACGTTGTCCTCAAGCCCCGTGCGCGCGTGCCCGCCCGCGGCGATGGCCCATTCGTTCAGCGTAACCTGGTGCCGTGCGATCCCCGCAGCGCACCACGGCGCGTCGTCGCCGAACAGGCGCTTGACCGTCTGCACGTAGAAATCGAACACGACGCCATCGACCGGCATGGCGTTCTGCACGCCCATCACGAACTGCACGTAGGGCTTTGCCGCGATCTTGCCCTCGGAATGAAGCTTGGCCGCCTGGAAGATATGCGAGAGATCGAACGCCTCGATCTCGGGCTTCACGTCGTATTGCTTCATCTCGGACGCCAGCCAGTCGACCAGGTCGGGCGGGTTCTCGTAGACGCGGGTGGGGAAGTTGTTCGACCCCACCGACAGCGA
>NZ_LWGH01000661.1:0-2187 GCF_001635395.1 Sulfitobacter sp. HI0129
CCCTTTCGACTTCTGATAGACACTGACAACGTCGGCCTGCGTCTTCTGTTTGGCACCAAGATAGCGGAACTTGCGCCCGACGCCTCCAGGCGCTGGCAAGAAGTAGAACTGCTTTTTCTTTCCGTCCCACCCGAGCAAATCGCGAAAGTCATGCGCCAAGGTATGCCGTAACAGACCCGCAAATTTATACTGCTGATCCACCGCGTCGTGTTTGGCCAGAAAGTCGGTTTCGATCTTTTCTACCTGATCCCTCTCGACTAGATCGCGCACGGGCGTGGTTAGCGGATCGCAGAATGTCCAAAGCGATGTTTCATCGATCATCCAATCGTATCGCTGACCTTTCCGGACCTTGTTCATCCGGGCGAGGGCTTTCTGCGTGGAGAGCTGGGTCTGCGCGACGAAGATCTCGTCGGGAAGCTGCAAAGGCACCATATTGATAATCGCTTCTTCCCCTCCCCCAAGTGGAGGGACGTAGTATCCGTGCCCTTGCTTGGCGACCGTGAGCGCGGCGAGGCGATCCTTCGCGCGCCCGTCCAAAACGTCTCGTTCCTTGTCGAAGTGCAAAATGCGTTCGGCCTCGCCGACGAGGTTTTCGAGTGACTTCCAAAAGAACGTGTCATCCGAAAGCCTGTAGAGAACCAGTATCACGGGAAGGTTGGAGCCGCGCCAGTAGTCGAAATCCTTTGCGCGAACTCGATAGGTGAATGCGGAATCCGTCTCACCCGCATAGGTGCCACTCTCAGTAGCCTTGACCTGAACGGCGATCATTTTGGCAGTCGGCTGATCATTGTCCATCACCTCAGCGATGCCGTCTATCCCTGCTTCCAGCCGTGACCTCCCATCGAATTGGAATCCAATTCGTAAGAATTGAAGGTTAGCTGCCTTCTCCCCGATTTCGCCCATTCGCCGGCTGGTTGTAATTTTCTTATTCACATCTCGATCCCCGAAAACAGGCTGTTCGAGATGTAACACTTTATCTGGCGCAACATAAGGGAGGAGCAACAAGATATGGAAACTGCCCTTGCGAAAGGTCAAGCCTGATAGAGCGAACTCTAAATCACCCAGAACGCGACTGACAACCATCACTTGATACGCCAACTTCTGGATGCAACAACCCATCAAGTTAGAACCCCTGTTTCAGGGCCTTCTCCAGATCACCCAAATCATTTACTGCCGTTTGTACCTGCTCGTCGCCGGCATCTTCCACTGAACCAAGAGCTGCCACCTCCCCTACAAAATCCATCTCCATCTGCCTCTGCGCTTCTACAACAACCGCCTGCACCACGACCGCCGACTTCTTCGGTGTGCCGTCGGTTCGCGCCAGCGGTTGTTCCGCCTTAGCCCGCGCCTGCTCCGAGCCAAGCACGGCCGTTTCGTTCTGGCCTCCACCCATCGACGGCGGAGTCATCGGCATGGCCCGCACACTTAACGGCAGCGTGCCCTGCGACCCACCTCCCCCTGGCTCCGGAAACGGCAACTCCCCCGTTTGCGCCGCGTGGATCGCCTTGAACAGCCGATCGTCAAAATATTGGATCCGCTTTGCACGGACCGGCATCTGGGCATCGATGACCATGACGATCTCATCGAGCGGTAGGCGGCGCGCCTCATCTTCAGGTAACAACGAACTTTCTTCGGTCCGTGTGGATTGGCTGCGCCCTTCAAAGGGGTTTTTGCCGATGGACTGGGAGCGCGTGATGACGGTCTTCGTGGTCTTGCCAACCGCCTTGCTCAGCTCCTCGACGGTTTTTTCATCCGAGGGCGTGAGATAGAGTTTCACGCCGGCGTTGCCCTGCAGGGCGCGGCGAGTGTTCTCGCCGTAGATTTCATCGAGGGCGGGGATGGTTTGGGTGACCACGGCAAGGTGGCCGCGATAGGTGCGCAGGGTCTCGATGCTCTCGACCACGATGGGCATCTTGCCGAGGCGATTGAACTCGTCGAGCATGATCATCACTGGCCACGGCTCATCCGGTCCGGGATCTTTTTCCTGCATGGCCGAGAGAAGATCGGAGAAAAACAGCCGGATCAGGGGTGCGAGCGGCTTCACCATGAGGGGCTGGACGACGAGATAGACCGAAAAGGGTTTCTTGCGGATCGTCCGGAAATCAAAGTCCGACACGGCCGTCGCCTCATCGATGGCCGGGTTTTGCCATTGATCGAGCCCCGAGGTCATCAGGAGCGAGACATAGG
>NZ_LWGH01000662.1:0-2789 GCF_001635395.1 Sulfitobacter sp. HI0129
TGCGCGCTCGCCTTTGAGCTTTCAGCGCGCATGGGGCTGTGCCCGCAGGAGGATCCAAGCCGCGTCCGCGCCCATCTGCGCGACATGGGGATGAAGACCGATCTGGGCGACATTCCCGGCGAACTGCCCGGCCCCGACGCACTGCTCGACCTCATGGGGCAGGACAAGAAGGTGGTGGACGGCCAGCTTCGCTTTATCCTCGCCCGTGGGATCGGCAAGGCTTTCGTAAGCGCCGATGTGTCCCGGGAAACCGTTCTTGACGTGTTGTCCGACGGGATACGCGCGCAACGTCGGGCCTGAAGGGGGACCGGGTTGGGGCGAAGAAGCCGCCCTAAGTCACTTAGATAAAATAAAAAAAGGGCCGGCATTTGCCGACCCTCATGTTCAGATCCGAAGTACCGGATCAGAACGGAATTTCATCATCCAGATCGCGGGAGCCGCCACCGCCTCCGCGGTTGCCGCCGTCCGACGAGCCGCCGTAGCCACCGCCGCCGCCATAGCCCGGGTCAGATGGGCCGCTGTCGTAATTGCCGCCGCCGCCTTCGCCGCGACCGTCCAGCATGGTCAGCGTGCCGCCGAAGCCCTGCAGCACGACTTCGGTGCTGTAACGGTCCTGACCGGACTGGTCCTGCCACTTCCGGGTCTGCAACTGGCCCTCGATATAGACCTTGCTGCCCTTCTTGAGGTACTGCTCCGCGATCCGCACCAGACCCTCCTGAAAGATCGCGACCGAATGCCATTCCGTCCGCTCCCGGCGTTCGCCGGTATTGCGGTCCTTCCAGGTTTCCGACGTGGCGATGCGCAGGTTGCAGACCTTGCCACCGTTCTGGAAACTGCGCACTTCGGGGTCCCGCCCCAGGTTGCCGATGAGGATCACCTTGTTGACTGAGCCGGCCATTCCGCCCCCCTTGTTCGCTTGATGCCTTGAGCCGCGCCGAATCCCGCGCGCCCCGGGCCGTCTTATAGCTTGGTTGGCGATGGGTTAACACAAGGTTTAGGCCGGTTTTGGCCCATCCGGCCCAAAGACTGGCCCTGACGGGATGCTCTGGTATAGTCCCGCGCAAAAGATGACCGAGCAAGACGGGGGACGGGATGAAGATACGCACAGGAATGGCGGCGGGTTTGCTATGTGCGGTCCTTACGTCCCAGCCCGCGATGGCCGAAATTTTCGGCGCGGGCGACCGGACCACCAGCTTCAAGGTGCAAAAACGCATTCTCGATGATCGGGCCGCGCGCCAGTACAGCGCATCGGTGCGCCTGCAGCCGCCCAGCGTCGTGACACCGACGAAATGGGACACGCCCGAATACCGCGGCGCCTACAAGGGGGTCTATCTGGCGATGGCGCGGGATGCGGCGGTGCTGCACGGCGTGCCGGTCGATCTTTTCCTTCGGCTGGTCCAGCAGGAAAGCGGCTGGAACCCCAAGGCCGTTTCGCACAAGGGCGCGCTGGGGCTCGCCCAGCTGATGCCCCATACCGCCCGCCTGCTGCGCGTGGACCCGGCTGACCCGAAGCAAAACCTCGAGGGCGGCGCGCGCTACCTGATGCAGCAGTACCGCACTTTCGGCACATGGAAGCTGGCGCTCGCGGCCTATAACGCGGGGCCGGGCGCGGTCAGGAAATACGGCGGCGTGCCGCCCTATGCCGAAACGCGCAACTACGTGAAGGTCATCGCCGGTCTCTGATCCCGATCATTCGGCGGCCACGTCCACTTCGATCACCGGCTCCATCTCGGCGAATTTCTCGGCGCTGAGGTGGCATTTGACCTGATGGCCGGGCGCCATGGTCACCATGGGCGGCACTTCACGTTCGCACAGGTTGCCGGGCACCTCGCTCTTCCAGCGGCAGCGGGTCTGGAACGGGCAGCCGGGGGGCGGGTTCATGGCCGAAGGGATGTCGCCCTCCAGCACGATGTGCTTCTTCTTGACGGACGTGTCCGCAATGGGCACCGCCGACAGAAGCGCCTCGGTATAGGGGTGATAGGGTGGGGCGAATACCTGATCCGTAGTGCCCAGTTCGACCACATGACCAAGATACATCACCATGACCCGGTCGCTGAGATAGCGCACGATGCTCAGATCGTGGCTGATGAACAGCAGCGTCGTCTTCTGCTCGCGCTGGATCTCCATCAGCAGGTCCGTCACGGCGGCCTGCACCGACACATCGAGGGCAGAGACAGGTTCATCCGCCACCACGATACGCGCATCCCCGGCAAAGGCCCGCGCAATGCCCACGCGCTGCTTCTGCCCGCCCGAGAGCTGGCGCGGCATGCGGCCCGCGAATTCACGCGGCAACTTCACCAGATCGAGCAGTTCCAGCATGCGCTGTTTGCGCTCTGCCTCGTTCTTGCCGATCTTGAAGATCTCCAGCGCGCGGATGATCTGCCGCCCCACGGTCATCGAGGGGTTTAATGTGTCGAATGGATTCTGGAAGACCATCTGGATGTCGGCGACATTCTGGGTCGTCCGCGCCTCGATCGGCACATCGCCGATGTTCTGGTTGTCGAGCAGGATCTGCCCGTCAGTCGCGGTTTCCAACCCCATGAGAACCTTGGCAAAGGTCGATTTCCCGCAGCCGGATTCCCCCACGATGGCGAGCGTCTCGGATTCGCGCGCCTCGAAGGTCAGCGTTTCGTTGGCCTTCACCACCTTGGTATCGCCGCCGCCGAACATGGCGTTCGCCGCGACCTGATAATATTTCTTCAGGTCGTCGATCTTGAGAATCACATCCCCGACATCCCCCTTCTTCTTGGTGGCGGCGAGTTCGAGCGGTGCCTGCCAGTCGATCTCTT
>NZ_LWGH01000663.1:0-1741 GCF_001635395.1 Sulfitobacter sp. HI0129
CGGCGGGCTGCTTTGCGGTTTGCAAACCCCGCCGCTCTGGCTTATAGGCCACCCGATACATGCGCGTGCAGCCCGCTCTGGCTAGAATCACCGTCGGTTCATCCGATGCGGGTCGTGTCGCGCGACGTTTGAAATTGATACGAACCCGAAGGCTGATTCCATGGCAAATACGACACAATCCAAAAAGCGCGCGCGCCAGAACGAAAAGCGATTCGCGATCAACAAGGCGCGCCGTTCGCGTATCCGCACCTATCTGCGTCGGGTCGAGGAAGCGATTGCTTCCGGCGACCAGAACGCGGCCCAGGAAGCGCTGCAGGCGGCCCAGCCCGAGCTAATGCGCGGCGTCTCGAAAGGCGTCTTCCACAAGAACACGGCAGCGCGGAAAATGTCCCGCCTTTCCTCACGTGTAAAAGCCCTCGGCACAACCTGAACAAGAATCAGTTAAGTGCTTGAAAATCCCGGGGTGCCGCATTGCGGCACCCTATTTTTATGCGCTGTTGCAATGTTTTGGCCCTCGGAGATTCTTTTCGAGTCAAGTTTGAAGATATGTTGAAGCAGCTAGTAACAAGTTGTTAGGACAGTCCTGCGAGTCACATCGCATGGGGGGACAGGCCCCAGGTTTAAAATCGTCGCGGCGGTTGCAGATCTGGGAGCGTCAAACGGTTTGCTAGGACCGGGTGACGCGATCTGCAAATGGGCTGCTGCCAGTTCATTTGTCCTGTCATCTACAAAATACGGACGGTTGCGTCCGGCGACTGCGCGCTTTGGGACGGGGCACGCTGCGCAATGCAATCGGTTTGGATAGCTCCGAGGGGCATATGGCCGGATACCTGATGGGACCGGGTATGTGGTTTGTTGCCTGTCGGAATGGGATGACGTGCGGGCTGTTTCGGCGATCCGTTCGTGGTGTTGAATGGATGAAGGGCGCATATGACACGGGATCAGTGGGGCGAGATCGGACAAAGACTGCTGAAGACAGTCGGACAAAACAATTACACGACCTGGATCAAACCTCTTGAACCCAAACACGTGGAAGACGGTATCTGCACGCTCGAAGTGCCGACCAATTTCTTCGGCAACTACGTGAGCCAGAATTTCTCTGACCTGATCCTGCATGAAATCAGTGCGATCATGCCCTCGGTGCAACGGCTCAAGTTTGCGCTCGCTCCGCGCACGCCAGTCATGGCGAATGCCGCGGCCGCGGCCCCCGTCGCGCCCCGGTCACAGGCTGCAACCCCGCAGGCGACGGCAACAGCCGCCGCGAAGGGTGCTGCCAATTCGGCCCTCAACACCGCCCCTCTCGATCCGCGCTTTTCCTTCGACAATTTCGTCGTCGGCAAACCCAACGAACTAGCCCATGCCGCCGCCCGCCGGGTGGCCGAAGGTGGGCCGGTCACATTCAACCCGCTGTTCCTTTATGGTGGTGTCGGCCTCGGCAAGACACACCTGATGCATGCGATCGCTCGTGAACTGGGCCAGCGGCAACCGGAAATGAACGTGCTCTATCTTTCCGCCGAGCAGTTCATGTACCGTTTCGTGCAGGCCCTGCGCGATCGGACGATCATGGATTTCAAGGAGCTTTTCCGCTCCGTCGACGTGTTGATGGTGGATGATCTGCAATTCATCGCGGGCAAGGACAGCACGCAGGAAGAATTCTTCCACACCTTCAACGCGCTGGTCGACCAGCACAAGCAGATCATCATTTCGGCCGACCGCGCCCCCGGAGAGATCAAGGACCTTG
>NZ_LWGH01000664.1:0-1110 GCF_001635395.1 Sulfitobacter sp. HI0129
CCCGCGCCGCACCACCCCAAGGAGACCCCAATGTCCAGCTATGATGTCATCGTGATCGGTTCCGGCCCCGGCGGATACGTCGCCGCGATCCGTTGCGCGCAACTCGGCCTGAAAACCGCCTGCGTCGAAGGCCGGGAGACATTGGGCGGAACCTGCCTCAACGTGGGCTGCATCCCCTCGAAAGCCCTGCTCCATGCCACGCATATGCTGCATGAGGCCGAACACAACTTCGCCGACATGGGCCTGAAGGGAAAGGCACCCTCCGTCGACTGGAAACAGATGCTGGCCTATAAATCCTCCACCATCGAGACCAACACCAAGGGCATCGAATTCCTGTTCAAGAAGAACAAGATCGACTGGCTCAAGGGCTGGGGCACCATTCCCGAGGCGGGGAAGGTCAAGGTGGGCGACGAGGTCCATGAGGCCAAGAACATCATCATCGCCAC
This sequence comes from Sulfitobacter sp. HI0129, assembly GCF_001635395.1. Taxonomy (NCBI): domain Bacteria; kingdom Pseudomonadati; phylum Pseudomonadota; class Alphaproteobacteria; order Rhodobacterales; family Roseobacteraceae; genus Sulfitobacter; species Sulfitobacter sp. HI0129. Next base: position 447 of record NZ_LWGH01000664.1, read on the forward strand.
CGGCTCCGAAGCGGCAGCGCTTCCCGGCGTTGAAGTCGATGAAAAGACGGTCGTGACGTCGACGGGCGCGCTGGAGCTTGGCAAGGTGCCAAAACGCCTCGCGGTGATCGGCGCCGGGGTCATCGGGCTTGAACTGGGCAGCGTCTATGCGCGTCTGGGCAGCGAGGTGACGGTGATCGAATTCCTTGACGCGATCACCCCCGGCATGGACCCCGAGGTGCAGAAGACCTTCCAACGGATGCTGAAGAAACAGGGCATGAATTTCGTCATGGGCGCCGCCGTTCAAAAGACGGAGACGAAGAACGGCAAGGCCAAGGTCACCTACAAGCTGCGCAAGGACGACAGCGAACACGAGATCGACGCCGATGCCGTTCTGGTGGCCACGGGCCGCAAGCCCTATCACGACGGCCTCGGGCTCGACGCACTGGGCATTCGGTTGACGAAACGCGGCCAGATCGCCGTGACGAAGGAATGGGAAACCGACATCAAGGGCATCTACGCCATCGGCGACGTGACCGAAGGCCCCATGCTCGCCCACAAGGCCGAGGACGAAGGCATGGCGGTGGCCGAGGTCATCGCGGGCAACCATGGCCATGTGAACTACGGCGTCATCCCCAGCGTGATCTACACCCACCCCGAGGTCGCCAGCGTGGGCGAAACCGAA
>NZ_LWGH01000665.1:0-8427 GCF_001635395.1 Sulfitobacter sp. HI0129
GACTTGATGGTCTTGAAGAACGTCTCGACCATCGCGTTGTCATAGCAGTTCCCGCGCCCGCTCATTGAGATAAGAAGGCCTCGTTTTCGGAGCAGTGCCTGATAGTCGACAGAGCAGTATTGCGACCCGCGGTCGGAATGATGGACCAGCCCCGTCGCAGGGTTGCGAGCCACCAAGGCACGCCGCAGAGCTTCGACCGCAAGATCGCGCTTCAGGCGGTCACTCGTGGCCCAGCCGACGACGCGCCGCGAGAAGAGGTCGAGAACGATGGCGAGGTAGAGCCAACCCTCTGCCGTCCAGATATAGGAGATGTCCGCTCCCCACTTCCTGTCCGGGCCATCCGCCGTGAAGTCCTGCGCCACCAGATTGGGCGCGACAGGCCAAGCATGTTCGCTGTCCGTCGTGCGCTTGAAGCGCCGCTTCTGACGCGCGATCAACTGGTTCTCGCGCATGAGACGCGCTGTGCGATGCCGCCCGATCTCGTGCCCTTCGTCGACGAGGTCGCGGTGCATCCAGGGGCTGCCGTAGGTGCCATTCGACAGCGCGAAGGCCGTTCGGATATGGGCCAGATAGACCATGTCCTGCTGCTGACGACGACAGGCGGGACGCTCCTGCCAGGCGAAGAACCCGCTCTGGCTAACGCCGAGGACACCGCACATCCGGCTGATCGGGAAGCTGGCCTTCTCCGCTTCGATGAAGCCGAAGGTCATCGACTTCCCTCTTTCGCGAAGAAGGCCGCGGCTTTTTTTAGAATGTCGCGCTCCTGCTTCAGGACCGCATTCTCTCGCCGCAGCCGCTTCAGTTCAGCATGCAGATCGATGGGGGTCTCACTCGGCTCAATGGCGTCGCGCTCCTGGCTCAGCCACCGCGTCAGCGTCGATAACCCGATACGCAAATCTTCCGCGATCTCCCGCCGCGTCCTGCCGCTCGTCAATGCCAGCCGAACTGCTTCACGCCGAAACTCCGGCGTCGGCCTGTTTCCGTTTTCCATAGAACACCTCCTGGTTCCTCAGTTGGTGCTCTCCACTTTTGAAGGGCAAGTCCAAACCCGTTGCGATAGGCGGAGGAGGAGGGCATGTCCTGCGTCTGGTCGATCAGCACCCCAGAGAGCTGGCCGGCGTCGGCGTAAAGCCGTTTCAGGTGATCCAGCAGCTCCTCATCCGACAGGCGCGCGGACCGCGCTGTGATGATTTCCTGCGCAGTCAGGAAAAAATCGAGCGGCACGATCCCCTCAAAGGCGCCTTCTTTGCGCACCCACATTTCGGGCGGGTTGTCCACGTGCAGCTTCTTCAGCTTGAAGGAGGAGCGGTTGTAGACGTTGTTGCCGATATACTTCTCATTAGTCAGAACCGTGCGCACGGTGCCAGACGTCCAGGGTCGATCCAGATCCGTGGTCACGCCTTCTTCGTTCAGGCGGTCGGCGATCTCGCGGAAGGACAAGTCCTCCTCGATCAGCCAGCGATACATCTTGTTGACCCAGGCCACTTCCTCGTCGGGCCCGGGCATCAGGATGACACGGTCGGTCTGCAGTGACTTGTGCTCACCGCGTTTCAGCTCGCCCTTGATCTCGCCGCACTCGTTCACAAGCACGCGGCGCAGCCCGAAGCCTGCAGCGCCGCCCTGACGAAACCCCAACTCGATCAGGCGGCACTGGCCGGCGAAAACCTTGACCGAGAGCTCCCGGCTGTATTCCCCTGCCATGGCCCGTTTGACGCCTTTGACGATGGTCGAGACGGGCGAGCCATCATTTTCGAACTGCTCGGCGCAATAGGCGACGTTAATGCCGGCCCGCTTGCAGATGTATTCGTAATAAGCGCTTTCATCGGCATCCTGGAACCGGCCCCAACGGCTGACGTCATAGACCAGGATCACGTTGAAGTCGGCGGCACCGGATTCCACATCCGCGATCAGCTGCTGAAGCGCCGTGCGCCCACCGATGGAAAGGCCACTTTTGCCGTCATCGGCGTAGGTCTTGATGATTTCGATGCCGCGCTTTTCGGCGTATTCGCGGATCTTGTCGGACTGGTTGTGGGTCGAATACTGCTGGTGCTCGGTCGACATGCGCACATATTGCGCCGCCCGAAACTCGGTAATTTCGCCACTCCCGTCCAACTCAGCCTCCGATCCGTGTTCAAGTCGGTCGGACGTTTGCTTGGGTGGCGATCTGTATCAAGTTGATAGTGCTGGATTATTCCATTATATCAATGAGCTGCTCGAGTATCGGCCCGTCATCTTTATCAATACGTCATATCACTTACAGAAAAGCATACTTGCATTCGTTCAGCATTGAGCGATATGTTGGCTGCAGTCTTTAGTGAGGTTCCAAGATGACATTCCATGATCGCGGTACAAGTTGGTTTCTAGCTCAGCTGAAGCCCAACTGTGCCAACATCGCGGATAAAAACCTCAAGCGTCAGGGCTTCCAGACTTTCCTGCCGCTCGAAGAGGAAACGCGCCAGCGGGGCGGCAAGTTCGTCACAGCCATGCGGCCACTTTTTCCAGGCTACATCTTCGTGGCCTTCGACGTGGCACGCGGTCTCTGGCGCGCAGTCAACTCGACCTACGGCATCACGCGGCTTGTAAGCTTTGGTAAAGAGCCGGCGGCGGTGCCGCTGGATCTGGTCTCGCAGCTAATGCTGCGCTGTGACGCCAAGGGCAAAGTGCTACCGCCAAAGCTTTTGAATCCCGGCGATCAGGTGACCCTGACCAAGGGTCCCTTTGCCAATTTCGTGGCTGAGGTGGAAAAGATTGCGCCCGACCGGCGCGTCTGGGTCCTGATGGAAATCATGGGTGCGCAGACCCGAGTGGCCGTCGGTGCGGATCAGTTGAGGATCCTGTAATAGCCTTAAAAGGCAAGATCGTCGATACCGCCAGATTTAGGAACGAAGTTGTCCCAACTTGCGGATCACTTTTGATGCCACAAAGAGTAACCCTGATCGACCGGTCACCTCTTGGTATGCTTTGATGCATTCTTTCCAACCTAATAAGACAGAGCCAAAATTCGCGCTGCTTGCGCCGCCACTTCTCATTGTGACCAAAGTCTTCTTAAGGTATCTACTCGACAGCTTTAATTCGTTAAGGAGTTGCAGTTGCTGCTTAAAGTCTGAAGATATTTTATATTTCGGATCAAACGGTTGTTTCAGCTTCAAAAGCGAATCTCTTCGCACAAAAATAGCAGGATGCGGAATCTGCATTCCTGAAAGGCGCCCACCCTTTAGTTCACCAGTTTTCCAGTATCTCGCGACCTTTCCTTTATCATCAATAATTTCAATATCGCCGTACACAACATCGCAGCTTTCTGTATTGAAAATATCTTCGATGTCTCTAAGCGCAAAATCATATGAAAAATAATCATCTGAGTTCAAAAAACCTACATAATCATTTTTTGTATGGGCAAAGCCTTGGTTCATGGCGTCGTAAATGCCCACATCCTTCTGTTCAACAATTTCAATCATTCCAGGCTTCTGGCTTGCAATTTCTAGCGTCTCGTCTTTTGATCCTCCATCTTTGATGATATGTTGCACCAGAACGCCTTTTTGCCTTCTTACTGAATCAATCGTATCGGCAAGTGTCTTCGCGCTATTAAGGGTCACTGTGACAATCGAAAAGGACATCGTTTTTCCAGGTTCGTGATTTTTTGATACTATATTTAAAAATTCAATCATTCAGTGAAAAATATTTCGCGTTTCGGATCTGGCGAAACAAATTCGCTCTTGAGGGTTCGATCGATCCCTTCTTGGAGTGCGAAAGGCGTTTTGAACCCATCCAACTCTTCTTTTGCTGATCCAAAAGCGGTCGATGAGCAAAACTTCTTTACACGTGTAGAGCTCAGCGGCAATTTTTTCCCTGTGAGGCTCGTAAAGCCATCTGCAGCATAGCCCAAGATCACACCGATCCAAAATGGAAGACGCAACCCGACAGTGTCCTTGCCTTTCAATACTTCACGGACCTGGCGAACAAGCGTATTCATATCCAAGTCTGGCGTATCGACATAATTGAAAACTGCATATTTTCGGTCTGTTTCAATGCACTTCTCAAGGAAAGCTACAATGTTACCTATATACGCCATGGATTTGCGGTTTGTTCCCGCACCAACCATTACAAAATTTCCAGATGCAATCTGCTTCAACAGATTATAAACATTGCCCCTGTTCCCTTCACCGAAAATCACGGTAGGTCGAACAATGATCAGGTCATTGTCCGCTGAGGAGTGCCATGCACGAAGTTTTTCTTCAGCCTTATACTTGGTTTTTCCATACTCGTTGAATGGATTGATTGCGCCGGCTTCATCAGTGCCTGGCTCTGCGAACCCGTAAACGGCAACAGAGCTGGTAAATACAATTTTCCGAATATTCTTCTCGGAACACACCTTTGCAATGTTTGCTGCGCCCTTAACATTCGTACGCTCGTATTCCGCCTTATCGCGAACGTCATCACGGTGAACCGCCGCTAAGTTAACCACAATATCACCCGTAACCGTCTCGCGCAGGCTTTCTAGGTCGCGCACATCGCCGATCTTGTACTTATCGGGAAAGCGTTGGCTCTGTTTGATATCGATGATCTCAAACGGAATTTGGCGGTCCGCCAGCTTCTGACATAGATTAGTACCAACGAAGCCGGCACCACCGATAACACAAACTTTCTTAAATCTTGTCATGTATTGTACTCAATTTTTAGAGTGACCATTTTTGCGGGTGTGTGGTTCTGGCCATGATAAAAACACCTTGCCATTTTCTATGGGCGGCTCTCCATATGGATCCTTTGAATGCGCCTGTGCGCACTCATGTAGATGGAATGAAGAATTCGTTTTTCTTCCTCATCTCCGGCAGTTGGTAACATGAGTGCAGAACGGCGTCGAGCCTGATCAAGGTAGCCATATGGTACCTTGTAAATGTCCTTTGTCATTATGCTGTGCATTTGCTCCAGCTATCTTAGCTCTCGGCCGGGCGAGTCGATCCCCTTAATCAGTTTCGCTGTCGGCGATCGAAGAAGAAAGAAGGGCATCAGGGGCATCGCGATCGGTCTTTCCCGGTTCCCGTTGAGGTATCATCGTCCTGTGATCTGGTCAAAGTGAAAGTCGTTGTGACGTTCGTAGTTGTGATCGCGTGGGCGGATCACTGTCGACAATCAGCGGACCACTTTCGATCTTAGGCCCGCTCGAACCGGTTAACTTGCGAACTCAATCCCGAATCAATGATTGCAATGACTTAAGGGGTAGAGAGGGTTCGCGGCCAGACCCGATCCCTCCGCCACGGTCTTTACGGTCCTGCCCACGGAAAGATCGACGAGGCCTCCGACCATTCCCGCCCAAACCCTCACGCCCCCCCGCCGTCTTCTTCCTTAACTTCGTTCGGTTTCGGCGCGGAGAGATACCCCGCGACCACGCGAAGCAACTTAAAGGACGTCGCGGCGTCGTTCTGGGNGACGGACAGAAACTCCTCGCTGCCCAGCCGTAGCGCTCTAAGCGGGGTGTGGGCGCGGAATTCGAGTTTGCGGGGCTCGTTGGTGATCAGTCCCAGTTCGCCGAGCAGGACGCCGGTGCTCACCTCCGTCACCATGTCGCCGCCGTCCGAAGGGTGTCGGTAGAGGCCGGCCTTGCCTTCGGTGATCAGATAGGCGCCATCATCGGGGGTATCGCCGGCGTGGAAGATTGTCTCGCCCGCATCCGCATCGAACCATTGTGCGCCGAAGGCCAGCAGGCGCAGTTGCTTGCGGTCGAGCGTGGAGAAGATGGGGGAGCCTTGCAGGTAGCGCACCTTTTCCTGGAGGTCGGCGGTGGCGGCTGGGTCCTTTTCGGCGGGGGTATCGGGCTGCGCTGTAGGCAGGCGTCCGTCGATCAGATCCACCGTCATGTCGAAATTGCCGGAATTTTCGAGGTCGGCTTCCAGTATCAGCAGGGTCGCCTCGGGCAGCAGGCGGCGCAGTTCGGCCTGAACGGTGGGCCGGTCTTCGGCGGCGAGATGGCCGAGCGCGTTTTCCAGCAGCAGGATGTCGGGCCGGCGGATGGCGGCGCGGCAGAGGCACAAGAGCACCTTGAGTTGTGACGTGAGGTTGCGGCCCTCCAGTTCGGTCGCGATATCGAGGAAGAGGGCCGTCACGGGCCGTTCGAGGCCCGCGTTTGCAAGCACCTCGCTCGCCCTGCGCCGCAGGGTGTCGGACTTGTTGGCAGAGGCCTTCGAAAATCTACCGAAGACGAGGTTTTCCACCACGCTGAGTTCGCCATTGTAGCTCGCGGCCTCCAGCGGCTCGAACAAATCCTCGCCCAGTGCGGCCCTGAGCCGGGGCGCCTGTTCGTGCCGGATGCCCAGCACCCTGTCGCGCAGGGGCTTGCCGAAGTCGATGCCCAGTTCGGTGGCCGAGACCTGGAAGGGCACGCTCAGCAGCAGGGCGATTTCCTGCTGGGACCATGCCGGTGGCGCGCTCCCCTCGGGGTGATCCGCGTGGCGCTGTGCCAGGGTGCTCACCCGCTGATAGAGGTCGGGATCGAGGTTCAGTCGGTTGAAAAGCGGATGGTCGGTGCCGTCCGATCCGAAGGCCTGGGTCAGCAGCCCGATGATGTCGAAAGCGGTCGCCAGCAGGTCATCGCGGATGCCCAATTCTTCCAGCAACGGCAGGAAGGCTGCGCGCTCCATCAGTACTTCGGGCGTGATCGTCTGGCGGGGCAGGGCGAAAAGAAGGTTCTCGATCACCGTGAGCGCGGGGTTATATGCCCCCTGTTCAAACCGGTGCAGCGCGTCGGAGAGGTTTTCGCGCTCCACCTCGCGCGCCATGTCGGGGCGCAGGCCCACGATACGCTGGGCAAGGTCTTTGTGCCGGGCGGCTTCGATGCGCGCGGTCTGCGCCCGGCGGAAGATGACCTGCCCCGGATCGAGCGCCTTTACGAGGTCGTGCCACCAGTCGATCACCTCGGCGGCGCTCTCCAGCCCGACGATGGCAGGTGTCAGCCAGCTTTGTGCGGTGGGCACCTGTGCGGCCCGCGCTGCGGCCTCCGGATCTGTGCCGGTGTCGGGAATTTCCGGCTGGGCCGTGCTCAGCAGGGGCATTTGCAGGTTTTCGGCCACGTTCCCGCGAAAGACATAGCCCGACGGGCCCGCCGCGCCGATGCGCGCCGCGATCACGCGCTGGTGCAGATCGACCAGCCGGTCATCGCCGATCCGCACCTCGCCCGTGGCGGGCAGAATATCCCGGGTCAATACGCCCACCAGCGCGCGGCGCTCTTCTTCCTGCGCGGCGCGGATGCCGATGCTGCCGCCCCGGGGGACCCTGAGGTTCAGCCCCTTGAGCACTTCATGTCCGTCGGCATCCATCACACCGAGGTTTTCCAGCACAATGTCGCCCCGCAGCCGGGGCAGGGGGGCGGGGGCGTTGCTGTCGTCCAGCTTTTCCTCGTCGATGAGGCCACGCGGGGCGAAACGTTCGGTGATGGTATGCCAGCGCTGCGACATCTCCTGTATCTGGGTGTAATAGGTCAGCAGTTCCTTCCAGGGCGACGACAGGTCCTTGTAGGCGGCGAGCGCCGCCACCAGCGCCCCGATCGTCACGGAACCCTGGATCACCAGATAGCCGCCGATCGAAAAGAAGAAGAACGGCGTCAACTGCCCGATCAGGTTGTTGAGGAACTTCATGAAGAATTTCTTGCGGTAGATCCGGTACCGGATCGCGAAAAGTTGGGCCAGCCGATAGCGGATCTGCGCCAGCCGGTAACTGCGTCCGCCATCCACCAGCAGGGTGCCCGCGCCCGCTGCCGTTTCACCCACTTCGGTCGACAGACCGCGCACCTGCTGTATCCGCTGCTTGTTCAGCTTGTTGATCTGCGCCTGAAGGTGAGGGATCAGCCAGGCCTGCAGGGGGATGAGCGCGACCGAGGCGAGCCCGAACCAGAAGCTTTGCAAAAAGAGAAACCCGAGGATGGTGATCATCTGCCCCGCCTGCATGAGCGGCTGGGAAATCGCGTCGCCCATCATGCCGCCCATGGGTTCGGATTCCGCCGTCACCATGGAAACGAGCTCGCCCTGCGATACCGCCTGAAAATAAGGCTTGGGAAAACGCGTGATCCGCTGGATGAGCATGAAGCGGAACCGCTGCAGCAGCCGTTCCGCGGTCACGCCTTTCATCGTGTTGATCCGCATCTTCAGCAGACCATGGGCGATGACCGACACCAGAAAGGCGATGCAGAGCACGCCCAGCAACACCAGTTGCGGCAGTTCGACACCGAAGAAGACGACCGTATCGCTTTGCGCGCCGATGGCATCGTTGATGATGCGCTTCGGCAGTTCCAGCGTGATGTAGAGCAGGGGGAAGAGACACAAAGTAAGCACGCTGAGCAGAATTTGCTGACGTTTGGACTGTTCCCAGATGAAGGAGAAAAGAGAGGCGTTCACAATCACTCGCGGACAAAGGATAGCGGTTCGGTGCCCCGGCCGGTAA
>NZ_LWGH01000666.1:0-2068 GCF_001635395.1 Sulfitobacter sp. HI0129
CGCCCGGAGGCCAGCGCCTCCGTCATCGTTCGGTCGCGGGCCAATACATCCATGTCACGGGCGCAGGCGCAGTCGGTTCGCGCGCTCGTCGCTTCCGCTGTTGCCGATCTCGAACCGCAAAAGGTCACGGTGTTGTCCTCCAACGGGGATACGATCCTTGCCGAAGAGGATGCGACCGGCTCCGACTTCTCGCTTCAGGGCCAGCGCACCGCCATCGAGGAACAGATGGCCAAGAAGGTGGAGGCGATCCTCAACGCCCGCGTGGGCCCCGGCAACAGCCGCGTCCGCGTCAGCGTGGACCTGACGACGGAGCGCGAAATCCGCGTCTCCCGCAGTTTCGATCCCGAACAGCAGGTCGCCCGCTCCATCGAAACACGCGCGCGCAACTCCAATGAAACCGATCCCGCGAATGCCGCGGTGGACGCGGGCAACAACATCCCCGATGCCCTGCGCGAAGAAGGCGACGGCGCGGCGGGCACCTCCTCCCGCTCTGAAAACGACGAGATCATCAATTACGAAATCGGATCGGTCGAAAGCGAGTTGATCCGCGAACCGGGCGATATCGAACGGGTGTCGGTGGCGGTTCTGGTCAACGGCAGCTACGGCACCCGGCCCGATGGCACCGAAGGATATATCGAACGCTCCGAAGAAGAGATGCGGCGCCTGACCCAGCTTGTCAGCACCGTGATCGGCTTTGACGAAAGCCGCGGCGATCAGGTCCAGGTGGACAGCCTGCGCTTTCAGGATTTCGACGCTGAACTGGGCGGCCCGGTGGGCCGTACCCTGAGCGGCGTGCTGGCCGACAACGCCATGTCCATCCTGCGCGCGATCTTCGGCCTCGCCATGCTGGCGATCATCCTGATGCTGGGCGCGCGCCCCCTGCGCATGGTGCTGGACGCGGCACTGCCCGCGCCGATGGACACCCCCGCGCTCGCCGGGGCCGGGGCCGCGGGTGGCGAAATCGCGGGCGGAGAGGCGGGCCGCGCCATGCTACCCGGCCCGCAGGCCGGGCAGAAGGCCCTGGGCAACGATGCGCGTCACATGGAACTTCCCGTCGGGCGGAGCACCGGTTCGGCGCTCGTGCTCGCGGATCACGAAGACGCCCCGCACGAGATGGTTCAACTCGCCGCCGTCGACGGCCAGTTGCGGCGCAGTCAGATACACTCGGTCGCGGAACTGGTGCAGAACCACGCCGATGACGCGCTGCGCGTGCTCGGCCACTGGCTGGCGGAAAAGGAAACCGAATGATCTCCTCGCTGAACCTGCGCAACCTCGATGAAGAGGGCGAAGACTGCACGCCGGGCGCGGCCCGCAAGGGCGAGCATTTCACCAAGGATGAGCTTGAAGCCAAGGTGAAGAAGGCCCGCGAGGAAGGGCGTATCGCAGGCTATCTCGCCGGGGCGGAGGACGGCCGCAACGAAGCACGGGACACGGCGCTGGCCGCACAGGCCGAAACGGCGGATATGCTGGCGAAGGAACTCGCCCGCCTCGCGGTCGCGGCCCAAGAACATCGCGCCGCGCTGATCGCTCAGGTGGTGGGGTTCACGCTCCAGACCTGCGAAGTCGTCTTTCCCGAACTGATCGACAGGTTCTCGAAGGTGCGGGTGAAGAAGATGGTGGGCCAGTCACTCAAGATGGCCATCGGCTCCATCCGCATCCGCATCCGGCTGTCGCCCGCCACGATGGCGGCGCTCGAAGACGAATTGCGCCAGCGCGCGGCCTATTACAAATGCGACGGGGCGCTCGACCTTGCCGCCGACGAAACGATGCATGACGGCGAAGCCCGGATGGAATGGGACCACGGGCGGCTCGATTATGGGTTCGAACAGATCTGCAACCGGCTGCTGGCCGAGTTGCGGCAGACCAGCGAAAAGGCGCAGGGCGCCCGGAAGGAGATAGGTGGACATGGACAAGTCTGATCCGCAGGACAGGGAAGCGAAAGCCTCCGCCGATACCGCGAAAACCCCCGAAGAGACGGGGACCGAGGAGGCAGCGGCCCCCGCCGCATCCGAACGCACCGCCGCCGAGGCGGTGGCGCGGAATGTTTTTCCGCAACTCGATACCGAGG
>NZ_LWGH01000667.1:0-1332 GCF_001635395.1 Sulfitobacter sp. HI0129
ACCGCATCTTCGGTCAGGAACAGGTCCACTGCCGCTGCCGATCCTTTCGCCCGGAGCTTCGGCGCGATAGCGCGAAGCGCGTCCGCCCGACGGGCCAGATCCCGCGCCATCCGGATCGTCCCTTCGATGGACTCGAGGATCCGCGCCTGAGCGGCCATCTCGGCTCTCTGCCCGTTCGCGGTCAGGTCGCGCAGCGCCGTCTTGGTCAGGTACCGCGCCGAAACCGGCAGAACCTCCTTCCAGTTCAGCGCCCGCGCCAGGACGATGTCCGAGAGTAGGCAGGCGGTGCGCTCCGCCCGGTCGTCGACCTCGAGCACGGCGCGCAGGACGGCCACGCAGCCCGCCAGCGGTCCATCGGTTCGGGCGCGCTCCTGTCCGGCGTCCAGCCACACACGCACCTCGCCCGCAAGGTCCGCGCCGATCAAGTCTGCGATCTCGCCCGTACCGCTTGTCGGCTGTCGCACACCATCTCGCCAGAACGCCAGCAAATCACCATCGGGCCCCCGCGCCTCGCCAGGAGGTGTCAGGTGGTAGGCGTCGCGTATATCCGCCTCCCGTGCCAGGCGGCCTTCCAGTTTCGAGGTCACCGTTGCCGCACTCAGGGCCAGCCGGCTCGCGAGCAGTTTCAACGGGACGCCATACCGAGCATCACTGACCAGCTGATCGAGCACCGTCAGAGCTGCCCCGGACCGAAAGGCCACAGTTTCAAGGGCTTCGGGACGCCCGGTAGTGACCCAACCCGGCAGCTGCGGTAGGGTGTTTAGGTCGTCGGATATCGTGGCGGGCTGGTATGTCATGCCACAACACTAGTCTTTCACGGCGCTTTCGTCCACCATATGATGTGCAAACCGCCCCACCTTGCCGGTCTCTGCAATGTCCAATAAGTTTGCATTATCGGACATCAAGGATTATGCTGGGAAGCAGTTCAATTGTCGCTTTAGTTTCATGGCCGGACTCGCCCAAAATCAGCCCTCTCGTCCTCGAAGTTTCCATTCCATCGGGGGACTGGGCTCTTGCTCAATCGCTGGACTCGTCTTGTGACGATGTCGATCGGGTCCTCTCCCTTGCTGATTGCTGCCCTGCGCCCGTAGGGTGCCCGCGGGATCGGCGCGGCACGTCTGAACAACCGCGCGGCCGCCTCAGGCATTGTCGCCATTGGAACCATCCGTTCTCCAAAGAGATCGCCAAGGATAACCAGCGTCAAGACACGCCATCGTACGGAAAGATGCTGGAGCGGGGCCGGCGCGCCTACGGCGGCTCGGGCCTCGAAAGGACAGTTCCATCCCTCTTGATCGAACCAAAGCGCCAAGACAGGACGCGCAGCACCCGCCC
>NZ_LWGH01000668.1:0-1794 GCF_001635395.1 Sulfitobacter sp. HI0129
GAGTGCTCCTTGGTCTCATCGCGGTCATTGTCGGGCAGCTTGCGCTGGCCTTGGGCACAGGGCCCGCCATCGCCGCGGGTGCCGTGCTTCTGACCATGGCGTTTCTCACCGGGGCAATGCACGAAGACGGGCTGGCCGATACCGCGGATGGCCTCTGGGGCGGGCAGACGGTCGCGCGGCGGCTCGAAATCATGAAAGACAGCCAGATCGGCAGCTACGGCACCATGGCGCTCATCCTGATGACCGGCTTGCGCTGGTCGGCCCTCTCGGCCCTCGCCCTCGCACCCTCGTCACTCTGGCCCTATCTCGCCGCGGCAGCCCTCTCCCGCGCGGCGCTTCCGGCCATCATGGCAACCACCCCCCATGCGCGCAGCAGCGGGCTGTCTCATGCGGTGGGCAGGTCCGACCCCCGGGCCGCCCTGCTGGCGGTGATCATCGGGGCCGCTGTCACATTCGCCTTCGCGGGCGTCTGGGCCTTCCTTATCCTGCCCCTCGCGGCTGCGCTGGCCTGGGGGATGCGCGCGCTCGCCCTGTCGCGCCTCGGCGGCCAGACGGGCGACATACTCGGCGCCACCCAGCAAGTGATTGAAACCGCAGCGCTCTGCCTTCTGGTCGTCAGCTTCTCATGATCGGAAATACTTCGGGGTCCGGGGCGGCGCCCCGGCTGCACCTTCCCCGCAAAACAAAACCGCGCCCGATCATCCGGGCGCGGCTTCGCAATCAGTAACGTCAGACAGGGTTATCCCAGCGGGATTTCAGCCCCGGTCAGGCCGCGACGCGGCTTTCCAGCACATCGCCCACCTGCTTCGCGGCAGCCATCTCGTCCCCACCGGAGACGGCGGCAACTTCGCGCGTCAGCCGTTCGAGCGCGGCTTCATAGAGCTGCCGTTCGGAATAGCTCTGCTCGCGCTGGTCGTCGGAGCGGTGCAGGTCGCGCACCACCTCTGCGATGGCGATGAGATCGCCGGAGTTGATCTTCTGTTCATATTCCTGCGCCCGGCGCGACCACATGGCCCGCTTGACCTTGGCCTTGCCCTTGAGCGTTTTCATCGCATGGGCGATCACGTCGGGGCTCGACAGCGCGCGCATGCCGATTTCGGTCGCCTTGTGGGTGGGCACGCGCAGCGTCATCTTGTCCTTCTCGAAGGAAATGACGAAGAGCTCCAGCGAAATCCCGGCGACTTCCTGTTCCTCGATGGACACGATCTGCCCCACGCCATGCGCAGGATAGACCACGAACTCGTTCGGGCGGAAATCCAGTTTCTTCGATTTTGTCATCAAGACGCCTCCTTGGCGCTTGTCCACCTACCCCCGGCACGACTGACGACGCCTGCGGGCGGCCCGGCGGGCACGCATCCGAAGCGTCGATGTCGGAAATTTCAGTCAGTCCTGCCGAGAGGACCGATCAAACAGCTAGGAGTTTGGCAGACACTGGTTATCATTGCGCCTGAGTATATCACAAGTTGAGGGCCGTTGAAAGTTTCCCCTAGGTCAACTTCTGGAAATCACTGAAAATACTCTGCCCCGCAGCGGCATCAGGCCAACAATACCGCGCACGGGGGGCGAATCACCCGCCTTCGCCGGGTGCTTCGGAGAAGTACTTTTCCAGCTTTCCCTCTTCGCCGTCATGCTTTTCGGCATCGGGCAGCGGTTCTTTCTTCGTGATGATCACCGGCCACATCTCGGAATACTTGCGGTTGAACTCAACCCATTTTTCCGCTTCCGGCTCGGTATCCGGCTTGATCGCATCGGCCGGGCATTCGGGTTCACAGACACCGCAGTCGATACATTCGT
>NZ_LWGH01000669.1:0-927 GCF_001635395.1 Sulfitobacter sp. HI0129
GCCAAGGCCGACATGGGCAAGCTGACCGAGGCGCTCGACCTCTTTTCCGAAGGTCTGCTGGCCTGTCCCTTCGACGGCTGGCTCGCACTCAACCACGCCCGTGTCGCCGCCCGTCTCGATCAACCGCTCCTCTCGGCGCGGTCCTATGCCCGGGTACTGGACGCGGGGGATCGCAAATCCGTCGAATTGCATGACGAAGCGCGCGAAAAGCTTGCTGCCCTTCGGGCCGAGCTCCGCCGGTTGCGGGTTGCAGATACCCTGTCGCTGCCGCGGCCCGCCCCCACGATACGTGATTTCCAGCCCCTTCCTGAAGGAACTTCATCCCAAGGTCCCGCCAACAGCGCATCGGCGCGCCCCCTGTGATCCGCTTGCCATGTGTGGCATAGTCGGCATTCTCACGCCTCCGGGCAGGTTCCCCCCCGAGAAGATGCGCTCCATCCTTGAAACCATGGGGGCACGCCTTGCGCACCGGGGGCCAGACGGGCAGGTCGTCTGGCAGGGCGACGGCATCGGATTGGCCCATGCCCGGCTTGCCATATTGGACCGAAGGGATGCTGCGGCGCAGCCTATGATCAGTCCGGACGGTCGCTTCGCCATCACCTATAACGGTGAGATCTACAACTTCGCCGAACTCCGCAGCACCCTCGAAGGGCAGGGGCACATCTTCCGCACGCGCGGCGACTGCGAAGTCCTGCTGCACGGATACCGCCAGTGGGGCGCAGACCTCCCCCTGCGGCTGCGCGGCATGTTCGCCTTCGCCATCTGGGATGCGCAGGAGCGTCGCCTGTTCCTCGCCCGCGACCGTTTCGGCAAAAAGCCTTTGGTTCATGCCCGCGTCGACGGCGCCTTCGTCTTCGCTTCGGAGGCGAAAGCGCTCTGCGCCTTCCCCGGGTTTACCCGCCGGGTCAACCCGGACGCGATCCGCCA
>NZ_LWGH01000670.1:0-1392 GCF_001635395.1 Sulfitobacter sp. HI0129
GCCAGTTGGGGCGTCTGGCCGATCTGGCGGAGGAACGCGGCCACCGGCTGCACATATATAACAGCGCCCCCGTGGTTGATGTCGCCCGTGTCGCGGGCGGCTACACCGTTACCGCGCTGAAGGAGGGCGAGTTGCTTTCCTTCTCGGCCCGATCCGTCGTGCTGGCCACTGGCCATGTCTGGCCGGAGGACGATCCCGAGCATGGCTATTATGGCTCGCCCTGGCCCAGCGTGAAACTGCACGCCATACCGGCGACGGATATCGGTATCCTCGGCTCCTCGCTCAGCGGGATCGATGCGGCGCTTTCCATCGCCTGCGCCCATGGACGCTTCGAAGAGGGTGGCAGCCGCTACGTACCGGGGCCGGAGGCGGAGGGCCTGCACATCACCCTCATGTCCCGCAAGGGGCTGCTGCCGGAGGCCGACTTCTGGTGCGACCTGCCCTATCTGCCGCTTGAATATGCGACGCCCGAACGTATCGAGGCCCTACAGCAGCGCCCCGAAGGCTACGACACCGAAGACCTGTTCGATCTGCTGCGCGAAGAGATCACCGCGAATGACCCCGAATATGCCGCAGCGATCGACCTGCCGTCGCTGACGCTCGAACATTTCGCGGATGCCTATTTCGCGCCCCGAATGGGCAAGGACCAGTTCGCGCTCGCCGCGGCGAACCTCGAAGAGGTGGAGCGCAACGTGAACAAGCGTACGACGGTGCCATGGCGCTACGCCATCCTGCGGATGCATGAGACGCTGGCCCCGCTGCTGCCGGGCATGTCCGGACACGAACGGCAGCGGTTCAAGACATATCTGGCCCCCGTCTTCATCGACAATTACGCCGCAGTTCCGCCCCAGACCATTCGCCGCCTGCTCGCCCTCGCCAGAACGGGGAGCCTTTCCGTCGTTTCGGTTGAAGATGACTGCGAGGTTCTGCCGCCTACGGGCAAGGAACCGACCCGGCTGCGCGAAGAAGGGGGAGAGCGGCGTTTCGACTATTTCGTGGACTCGCGCGGCCAGTCCACACTACCCGCCTCCGCCCTGCCCTTTCCCACGCTGCTCGAACAATTGCAGGCCGACCCGGAGGCGCCGCTGCCGGTCTCCCCCTCCTTTGGGCTATCGGGGCCTGACGATACGTGGCGGGGGCTTTACTGCGCGGGTCTGCCCTTCGTCATGCATCTTTTTCCCTTCGCCCAAGGGATCACCGTCAGCCACGAATTCGGCGAGGTTCTGGCGAAAGGGGTCGACAGCGACCGCCGCGCGCATGACGAATTGACCGATCAGGCCGTTGCCTAGGGCACCAGTACGCTGCGGATGACATAGGCTACGAGGCCGAGGAGCGCGACGCTGCCGATCCAGATCGCCGCGAACCAGCCCAGACGCATCAGCCAGCGCATCA
>NZ_LWGH01000671.1:0-711 GCF_001635395.1 Sulfitobacter sp. HI0129
CGGCGCTCGTCCGTGTGGCAGAGGATCCCGCGTTGCGGCAGAGCTGATCCTCCCCCGCACGCTTCATATCGCCAATCGTTCGGTAAGCCTGTCCTGGATCATCCCAGCTATCGTCGCGACTTCGGTTGTCGCACATTCGCCGCCCGCGCGCTTTTCCGCGAGCGCCGTAGCGGCCCGTTCCATGCCTGCGTCTTCCGCACTGCGGGCAACCCCGGCGAGGAACTGCGCCACGTAGTCAAGCGCACCGTCTTCGGGCTCATTGTCCAGCATGTCGGCGATATGCGCCATGTCATCCTTGTATGCGATCTTGTCCGGCACGACGCATTCATCGGTGATAATCCTTGCCCCGCGCGGGTGACGTTCCGGGGGCAGGGCGGAAAGGACGGATTGTTGAAAGGCCGAAATCCCCGTGATCGGCTTGCAGAGGTAACCATCCGCCCCCGCCGCCATGGCGGGCGTTTCGGTACCGGGATCGCCGGAGATACCCAGCAGCGCCTCTACCCGGGGCCGGGCTTGAGCGAGTTCGTAAATCAGGTCAAGCCCGTTCCCGTCCGGCAGGCCAAGGTCGACGATCGCGACCGTGGGCCGGTACACCTCCAGATGGCGCCGGGCGGCGCGCAGGCTGTCCGCCCGCCGGATGCGCGCGCCTGAGCGCAGGCAGAGCAGGCGCATCGCCTCGCAGGCGAAACGGCTGTCTTCCACGGCGAGCAC
>NZ_LWGH01000672.1:0-1297 GCF_001635395.1 Sulfitobacter sp. HI0129
GCTCTCTGGGCTGATGGATGATGCCGAGGAAGACGTGCTCGCCTACATGACCTTTCCCCAACAGCATC
Source organism: Sulfitobacter sp. HI0129 (assembly GCF_001635395.1). Classification (NCBI taxonomy): domain Bacteria; kingdom Pseudomonadati; phylum Pseudomonadota; class Alphaproteobacteria; order Rhodobacterales; family Roseobacteraceae; genus Sulfitobacter; species Sulfitobacter sp. HI0129. The sequence continues at coordinate 69 of NZ_LWGH01000672.1, forward strand.
GGACGAAGTTGCATTCGACGAATCCGATTGAACGTTTGAACGGCGAGATCAAGCGCAGGACAGACGTCGTCGGGATCTTTCCAAATGAGGCTGCCATACGACGCCTCGTCGGCGCCATCCTCATGGAGCAGACCGAAGAATGGACTGTGCAGCGTGCGCGATACATGACGCTGGAAACCTTGGCACCGGTCTGCGATGATCCCATCATCAGCCTGCCTGCAACGCAGACGGACTGATCAGCTCGGCCGTCGAAAGCGCCCGGCCAGCCGCGAGTTACACCACGCTATGGGGCATGATCTCTTCGGCGGTGCTCAGGACAATCCGGGTCCGGTCACGTCCCGGGCTTAAGCGGGGCGTTGCACTAAGAAGATCCGATGTGGAGGGCGGGGAGATCCTTGAAGCCGAGCGCCGTTTCGGCTATGGCTTCTTTTGTGATTGGTGGATTACTCCCGCCTTGGTGAACGCTTGTCCTGTTGGCGCAGGACAGGCGTTTTTCTTTTTAGGTCGTCATGGTCAGGTCCTCCTTTTCGGTCCAGGTCTGTGTTTGCCCTTGGGCTTGCGGCGATTTCTTAGCCCCTGCGTGATGGCTCTGAAAGCCGCTCTTCGGGGCTGGAAATTCTGCACGGAATCCTGTATCGCGCGAGAAATGTTTGCGAAAAATCAGAGCCTTAAAGGATCCTCTACACAAAGCATCATCACCTGGCGGCAGGCACATGTTGTGGCAATCACCCTGATCTCGCGTGGCGTCAGATGTAGGACACAAGATTGTCTTGCCATCGTCGCGCAGCCCCAAATGAAGCCGAAAATTTTCGCACTTATGTTTCTGAACCCCTTCGGGAATCGATTTTCCAAGCACGGCGCGCAACTGCGACGGTTTGGCACAGCTCAACAGCTGACCTTTGGGATCGAAGACGTCAGAATTCGAAAAACCCGCGCCCTCTGGTGAGCGAAATTCACGAATCGAGCACAAAGATTGCGCGCTGGAAAACAGCGATTGATGGGGATCTGTGTGGGTCGGACAAGCCATCTTTCTTCCTCAAGGCATGCACAGGCTCCTTGCCCATGCGGTTATTCAAGTTTGAGGATAGATACGATGCGTCTGCAGTCGGACCGCACATCCCCCGTACCAGGTTGAGACCGGTGGGGCGGACTGTCAGCTCTCCAAACTTCAGGGAGGCGACAGTCGACCCGGGTCAGGTCAACCTATTATTCGCGCTATTCGCGAGACG
>NZ_LWGH01000673.1:0-1209 GCF_001635395.1 Sulfitobacter sp. HI0129
TAGTTGTCCTCCTTGGTGAGCGCCTCGAAGACCTCCCTTTGCACCTCCTGGCTCGGGTGATCGGCGAAGGCTTTCATCGTGTCGAGCGTGATCGATTTGGCGCGGGCCGCGGCACGGATGTCGGGATGGATGAGCCCATAACGCAACCGGCCTTTGACAGCGGCGACCGTGGTACCGAAGGTCTTGGCGATGGTTTCCGGCGTCTGGCCATCGACCTCCATCATCCGCGCGAAGGCCTCAAACTCGTCGATGGCATTCATTGGCGCCCGGGTGATGTTCTCCGCCAGCGAGAGCGCGGTGGTCACATCACAATCGTCGGGGACCAGACGGCAATCGATCTTCGTGCTGTTGGTGAAGCCCTTGGCGGTCTTGTCCGCAGCAAGTTCCAGCAAGGCCGCGTGACGACGGCCACCGGCGAGCACCCCGAACTTGCCATCGATCTTCTGGACGAGCAGCGATTGCAGGAGGCCCAATACGGCGATGCTGGCCTTGAGATGCGCGATGTTCTCGGTGGCGTAGGTCTCGGGGGAATTGGTCCGTACGTTCGCGGGATGGGCGACAAGATCGCCGATGGCGACGGTGGTGGGTTTGAACGACTGAGTCATGACATGTCCTTCTCGACGTGATTGAGAGGGCCGCACGGGTCTTCGCGCGACCGATCCCCGGATCCGGGAACCAACAGGACAAGAGGCCCACTTTCCCTTTCGGAGGGTCAGCGGGCCTGTCGGTGATGGAGGTTGGGGTGCGGCCTGCCCTACCAGTCGCGCGCCATCATGACGGTCAGCACACGCATGGTGGTCTTGGGGTTCCCGGGCGTCTCCGCCCCATAGCGAAAATCGGAACTAGCTTCATGGAGATCCAGTTTCCAGAACACGGTCTCACCCCGGATCGTCACCGCCCCGAAATCGTGCCAGCCTTCAGGATCGTTTTCGGGCTCGAATGTATCGAACGCACCGGTGGCCTTCACGGCTTCCGTCACGAAACCATCGCCTGCCTCGATAAGGGACTGGGTTACAACCAGCCGGCCCTGGATCGCCTGATCTGGAGCGATGCCCAGACAGGCAAACCTGCGGAAGGCATCGTTCTGGGCGGCGATGACGGTGGCATTCGGTCCGGGATAGTCTGCGGGTTCGGCATGGCTCATGGGTCTGTCCTTTCGGGATGTGTTGAAACCACCAGACCCAAAGCCAGCTTTTCCTTTCACCACAC
>NZ_LWGH01000674.1:0-733 GCF_001635395.1 Sulfitobacter sp. HI0129
GATGATGACCGAGGCGAACCAGCCCCAGTTGAGCCGCCCCATCATGCACATGAATCCGGTGCCGATGACCGCGAGCGTGGCAACCGCGATCCCGATGGGACCGGTCAGCGCGGCCTCGACGGTTTCCAGCATGGTCTGGATCGGTGACAAGTCCTGCGCGAGAGCAGGCGTAGCCAAAGCCGCCAGGGTTGTGGCGACAGGCAAGAGGCGGCTGAGGCGATGTCGAAGCATGCGAGGTTCCCTTGTTTTACTGAAGTTCGATGAGGACGGGCGCGCGGACTGGAACCCGGTCCGCGATGCGGGTGTCCGGCGCGGAAACGGCTGCGCCTGCCAGCCGGGACCGGATCCGGTGGATGCGCGCAATGTAATCGCGGGTCTCGGCGAAGGGTGGAATGCCGGAATACTCGAGCACCCGGTGCGGCCCGGCATTGTAGGCTGCCAGCGCCAGGTCGATATCCTTGAAGGTGGCGAGCTGGGCGAGCAGGTAGCGCGCCGCGCCATCGAGGTTCTGGGAGGGATCGCGCGGGTCGACCCCGAGTGCGCGCGCCGTGTCGGGCATCAGCTGGCCCAAACCATAGGCGCCCTTGGGGCTGACGGCGGTCGGATTGTAGCTGCTTTCGGCCTCGACCAGGGCGCGGAAGAGGATCTGCCAGTCGTCCGCATCGAGGTCGACCTGCCGCAGGGCGCGGTTTCCCTTGTGGCGATCTGCCGTGGCGTCGATCAGGGAGAGGAT
>NZ_LWGH01000675.1:0-630 GCF_001635395.1 Sulfitobacter sp. HI0129
GAGCCCGGTTTCATCCACGTCCCAGCCCATGATGGGAAGGGTGTCGGGCCAAAGGTGCTCCTGCCCGTGGCCCAGTGTGATCCCGCCCGCCGCTGCTGCGCTGTCGCTGGTCAGGACCGCCGCTGCCGCCCCGTCCCCGAAGAGAACGGTTGCAATGATATCGGCCTTCTGAAGCCGGTCGTTGCGAAAGGAAAGCGAGCAGGTTTCCACCGTGACCATCAGCACACTGCTGCCCGGTTGCGCCGCCGCGAGCCGCCGCGCCACCGACAGGCCCGTGACCCCGCCCGCGCAGCCCAACCCGAACACCGGCACGCGCTGCACGTCGCGGCGGAACCCCATGCGCCGAAAGGCCTGCGCCTCCAGCGTCGGGGTGGCGATCCCGGTGGAGGACACGGTGACCACGGTGTCGACTTCGGTCGCTGTCATTCCCGCATCCGCCAGCGCCGCTTCGGCCGCGCCGATGAAAAGCGCGGTGGCCCCCTCCAGATAGGCGGCACCGCGATCGGCCCAGCCGTGGTCTTCGGTGAACCAGTCGAGCGGCTGGACGCTGTAGCGCATGTCCACGCCCGCGTTCTCGAAGGCGGGAACCAGCCTTTCGAACTGCGGATACCGGGGGCCGAGCAAGCGGCG
>NZ_LWGH01000676.1:0-9566 GCF_001635395.1 Sulfitobacter sp. HI0129
ATCGAATTCCCCGGCGCGTTCGCCCGCTGCCCCCGCCGCAGAGGCAGACAGAAGCGCGAGAACCAGCAGGGACCGGCGCAGTACCGTCATTTGGTCTTTCCTTATTTCGCATTGCCGACTATATAGCGCGCGAGTTCCCCCACAATGGAAACCGTTCCGGCCTCCGGGACAGCCTTTCAGGCGACGGGGAAAGTGCGTTCAAGGAGAGAGACATGTCGAAACTGCTGCACCCCAAGGCGACCGCCGTCTGGCTGGTCGACAACACCACCATCAGCTTCAAGCAGATCGCGGATTTCACCGGCATGCACGAGCTGGAGATTCAGGGCATCGCAGATGGCGATGTGGCTGTAGGGGTCAAGGGATTCGATCCCGTGGCCAACAACCAGCTTCAGCAAGCCGACATCGACAAGGCCCAAGACGACCCCCTTCACAAGCTGAAGCTGAAGCCGAACGCTGCTGCGGAGGGCGAGGAAAAGCGCCGCGGCCCCCGTTATACGCCGCTCAGCAAGCGGCAGGACCGGCCTGCCTCCATCCTGTGGCTGGTCAAGTTCCACCCGGAACTGAGCGATGGCCAGATCAGCAAGCTGGTGGGTACCACCAAGCCCACGATTCAGGCGATCCGTGAGCGGACCCACTGGAACATTTCGAACATCCAGCCCATCGACCCCGTGGCGCTGGGGCTTTGCAAGCAGAGCGAGCTTGATGCCGCCGTGCAGAAGGCTGCCGCCAAGAAAGCCGCCGACGGCCAGATCATGAGCGACGACGAGCGTCGCAAGCTCGTCAGCACCGAACAGAGCCTTGGCATGGACGCCGAGCCGAAAATCCCGACGGCGATCGAAGGGCTCGAAACCTTCACGCTTTCCGGTTCACAGGACGACGCGGACGAGGACGAGGATTCCAAGGCGGACAAGGGCGACTATACCGATGCGGACAGCTTCTTTTCGCTGCCCGAAGGCGGTGCGTCGGACGAAGATGACGAGGACGATTCCAAGTAAGGCGAGTTTACTGCCCGGTTCTTGGAACATGACAGCCCGCTCTAGGTTGGTTCGAGAAGGTAAGGTACAACACCTCTACCGCTTGACGTGACGCGGCCCCCATCGGGGCACGGAGGGAAACTTGCTCTCGACCATCCTGATCGGCGTGCTTTGGGTCTTTATCGTGATCCTCGTGATCGGCAGTCTTGTCCCGCTCAGCAAGGTGCCGCACGGCATCGTCCGGGGCCTCGCCTTTCCGAGGGAGCAATACCTGCTTCTGAGTGTGGCACTGGCGGTGCTGGTGCCTTTCGTCCACTCGGGATGGCCGAGGTTCTGGGCGCTGGTCCTTCTGGCCATCGTGGGCGGCGTGCAACTGCTCTACGTACTCAAGTTCACACCGATCTGGCGCCGACAGTCGGTCAGCGCGTCGGATGATTTGAAGGCGAACGCCGGGGCACGGATCAGCCTTCTTGCATCGAATGTAAAGTTGTCGAACCGGGCGTACCGCCGCCTGACGACACTGATACAGCAGAAATCACCCGATATCGCGATGGCGATCGAGGTCGACAATGACTGGATCAACGCGTTGAAGGCCGATCTGAAAGTCGATTATCCGCACTGGGTAGAGGTGCCCAAGACCACTGGCTACGGGCTTTGCGTGATGTCGCGGCTTGAGTTGTCGGATGTGGACGTGCGCGAGATGATCACCGAGGGCGTGCCCTCCATCAAGGCGACGGTCACGTTACGCGACGGGCGAAAGCTGCGGCTTTACGTCGTACACCCGGAGCCGCCGGTCATAGATCACGATACGAAGGGCAGGGACGGCGAAATCGTGCAGGTCGGCATGGAGGCCGCAGAGGATGATCTGCCCGCCATCGTCACCGGGGATCTCAATGACGTGGCCTGGTCCAGTACGACTCGCCGTTTCCAGCGCCTGTCCGGTCTGCTGGACCCCCGTGTGGGGCGTGGGTTCTACAACACGTTCAGCGCCACGATGCCATGGATGCGGTGGCCGCTCGACCATCTGTTCCACGATCCGAAGTTCCGCCTTGTCGACATGCAGCGCCTGCCGAAGATCGGCTCGGACCATTTTCCGATGTGGTTCGAACTGGCCCTTGCGCAGACTGAAAAGGCAAATTCCGATCCGGAGGATTTTGATCCCGAGGAGCGTGAGGAAGCAGAGAAGGTGATCGAGGAAGAGCGTAAGCGGGACCGCGAACCCATCGGTACGGATTGGGAAACCTGAAGCTCACCGAGCTTCGCCAGAACGACATTTCCTATGTGTTTTCGTGGTGTTGTTTCCCGTCAAAGCGACCTTTGTGCATCCATCCGCCCGGTGCCTGAAAAAAAAATCGCCCGCGCGTCCCAAAACCCCTTGCGCGAATCTCATGATGGCTTAAATGGCCTCTCACAGACGCCAACGCACGCGCCTCTGGCCGGTCAGATCACCAGCTGACTGACCCGCGTTTATGTAGCGACGGTAACGTCTCTTGAAACGACTCTTGGGGACCTCCCGCCCCACCTGCTCTTTGGAGATGACCATGAACGCTACCGTCACCGGCGCACTGCGCGCCGCATCGCCCGTCTTTGCCGACCAAGCCGCCGCTTTCATCGCGGCCAACACGTTCGACAAGCCGACGCTTGTCGTCAGCCGTGATCGTGTAGCACAGCAGTACGACGCGCTGCATGACGGTCTTGGCCGCGCGCATATCCATTATGCCGTAAAGGCCAACCCGGCTGCGGAAATCATCCGTCTGCTGGTTGCCAAAGGTTCGGGCTTCGATGCCGCCTCCCGTCAGGAAGTCGAGCTTTGCCTGTCCCAGGGCGCCAAGCCGGAGAACATCTCTTTCGGCAACACGATCAAACGTGCAGCCGACATCGCATTCGCGCATGCCGCAGGTGTTACCCTGTTCGCCGCCGACTCCATCGCCGAGCTCGACAAGATCGCCGAGAACGCACCGGGCGCACGTGTCTACATCCGTCTGATCGTGGAAAACTCCATGGCGGATTGGCCGCTGTCCCGCAAGTTCGGCTGCGCCGGTTCGATGCTGCCGGAACTGCTGGATTATGCCCGCGACCTTGGTCTCGTGCCCTATGGCCTGTCCTTCCACGTCGGCTCGCAGACCCGCCGCGCCGAATTCTGGAACCCGGTTCTGGATCAGGTCGCACCCCTCTGGCACGCCGCTGTGGCTGCTGGCCACGACCTGCAACTGCTGAACCTCGGCGGTGGGTTCCCGGCGTTCTACGGCGAAAGCGTCGAAGCGCCCCGCGCCTACGCTGCTGCTGTCATGAAAGCGGTCGAAGCCCGTTTCGGCGACGTGCCGCAGATCATGGCGGAGCCGGGCCGCGGCATGGTGGCCGAGGCCGGTCATATCGCTGCCGAAGTCATGCTGGTTTCGCGCAAATCGGCTGACGACATGCACCGTTGGGTCTATCTGGACATTGGCCGGTTCTCCGGTCTGGCCGAAACCGAAGGCGAAGCGATCCGCTACCAGTTCGTCACACCCCACGACGGTGGCGAAATGGGCCCCTGCGTGCTCGCCGGTCCGTCCTGCGACAGCGCCGACATTCTGTATGAAAAGCGGCCGATCAACCTGCCGCTGGCCCTGCGGGATGGCGACAAGGTCATGATCCGCAACTGCGGAGCCTACACAAGCTCCTACAGTTCTGTCGGGTTCAACGGTTTTCCGCCGCTGGATGTGATCGTCATCTGACGACCCACGTCGCGTGGAATAGGCCGCCTGCTTTGGGAGGAGCGGGCGGCCGCTTTATGTCTGCCATATGTGGTTAAGCAGCAGGGCGCCTAGAGCGATTTGCGCGCCCGCATCGCGGCACTGATCGTACCATCGTCGAGGTAATCGAGTTCGCCGCCGATCGGCACGCCCTGCGCCAGCGAGGTCAGGCGAACCTGCCCCTCCAATTGATCCGCGATGTAATGCGCCGTCGTCTGACCGTCGATCGTCGCGTTGAGGGCAAGGATCACTTCCTGCACACCTTCGCTCGTGACCCGGTCCAGCAGGCGCGGGATGCGCAGTTCCTGCGGGCCGACCGCATCGAGCGCCGAAAGCGTGCCGCCCAGTACATGGTAGCGGCCCTTGAACACGCCGGAGCGTTCCATCGCCCATAGATCGGCGACATCCTCCACCACGCAGAGTTCACCGTTCGCGCGCTTTTCCGAGGTGCAGATATCGCAGATATCGGTCGTGCCGACGTTGCCGCAGTTGAGACATTCCCGCGCCGTTTCGGCCACCCTCTGCATTTGGGCGGCCAAGGGGGTCAAAAGGTGGGCGCGTTTGCGGATGAGGTGCAGCACCGCCCGGCGGGCCGAACGCGGCCCCAGTCCGGGAAGTTTCGCCATCAGCTCGATAAGGGCATCGATGTCGCGTGTGCTGTTGCTGCTCATACCCGCGCCCCCAAGGCACCGCCGGAGCGAAGGGAAAAGTGCCTCCGGCGGGGATTTAGAGCCATTTGGAAGTTCAGAAGGGAAGCTTCATGCCCGCGGGCAGGCCCATGCCTTCGGTCAGCTTGGACATTTCGGCCTGCGCACGCTCCGTGGCCTTGGCCTGCGCGTCCTTGATGGCGGCGAGGATCAGGTCTTCGACGACTTCCTTGTCATCGCCGTTGAAGATCGAGGGGTCGATCTCGAGTCCGGTCAATTCGCCCTTTGCCGTGGCCGTGGCCTTCACAAGGCCCGCGCCTGATTCACCGGTGACGGTGATATTTGCCATTTCTTCCTGAAGCTGGGCCATCTTGCCCTGCATTTCCTGCGCTTTCTTCATCATCCCGGCCATGTCGCCGAGCCCGCCTAAGCCTTTGAGCATATCTGTCTCCCGTGGGGTTGGTCTGGTTCTATATGCGGTTGCACCGGCGTGGTTCAACCGTCCTCGAAGGGGTCCCATTCGTCCTCGACCTCGGGCAGGGCTTCGGCCACTGCGTCAGCCGCGATGTCTTGCGGGGTGCGGATCGCGACGATCCGGGCGGCGGGAAACTGGGCGAGTACGGCCTGCATCATCGGATGTTCCAGTGCGTCCCGCTTGAGGGCGTTCTCTTTCGCATCGCGCACTTCCGCGATGGTCTCAACTTCGCTGCCGTTGACCAGCGTGACGGCCCAGCGGTTGCCAGTCCAGAGGTGAAGACGCGCGCCCAGTCGCTGCGCCAGATCGGCGGGCGCGTCCGGTGTTGGGGTGAATTCGATGCGACCGGGGCGGTAGGCCGCGAGGCGCAGGCAGGTTTCCACTTCGACCAGCAGGCGCACGTCGCGGTTGGCCCGGATCAGTTCCACGACATGTTCAAAGGTTGGAAAGCGCGAAAGGGCGGCCTCAGCCTCTGCCACCGGGGCAGCGGCGAGCCTGCTATGCGTGCCGCCCCCGTTCGTGGGTTTAGAAACCAAGGTTGAGGCAGAAGCGGGGGCATCGGATGCGGTCTGTGCCGTGTTGCCGCCGCCGGGCCCGGGCGAAGGCGGCGGGGTGCTGCCGCTTAGCTTGCGGACAAGCTCCTCGGGGGAGGGCAGATCGGCCACATGGGTCATGCGGATGATCGCCATTTCCGCAGCCATCATCGCGTTGGGCGCACTCGTCGTTTCCTCGATCGCCTTCAGCAGCATCTGCCAGAGGCGGGAGGGAACCCGGATCGGCAGGGCCTCGGCAAGCGCCTTGCCGCGGCTGCGTTCTTCCGGGGCGATGGTGGGGTCTTCGGCGGCATCGGGCGTGATCTTGACCACGGAGATCCAATGCGTGATCTCCGCCAGGTCGCGCAGCACCGCCATCGGGTCTGCCCCTTCGGAATATTGCGCCGCCAATTCGGCAAGTGCCGCAGCAGCGTCCCCCCGCAGGATCGCGTCCAACAGATCGAGCACGCGGCCCCGATCGGCGAGGCCCAGCATCGCGCGCACTTCGTCGGCGGTGGTTTCGCCCGCGCCATGGCTGATGGCCTGATCGAGAAGAGACGTCGCATCCCGGGCCGAGCCTTCGGCGGCGCGCGTGATGAGCGCCAGCGCGTCATCCGATATCGACGCGCCTTCGGCAGTCGCGATCCGCCGCATCAGCGCGATCATGGTTTCCGGTTCGATACGACGCAGGTCAAAACGCTGGCAGCGCGACAGCACGGTGACAGGCACCTTGCGGATTTCGGTGGTGGCGAAGATGAATTTCACATGTTCGGGGGGTTCTTCCAACGTCTTCAACAGCGCGTTGAAAGCGCCTGTGGACAGCATGTGAACCTCGTCCACGATATATACCTTGTAGCGCGCGGAGGCGGCCCGGTAATGAACGCTGTCGATGATTTCGCGGATGTTCGCGACGCCGGTGTTGGATGCGGCGTCCATCTCCATCACGTCGACATGGCGGCCTTCCATGATGGCCACGCAGTGTTCGCATGTGCCGCAGGGTTCTGTCGTCGGGCCGCCGGTGCCGTCGGGGCCGATACAATTCATGCCCTTAGCGATGATCCGGGCCGTGGTCGTTTTTCCGGTGCCGCGGATACCCGTCATGATAAAGGCCTGCGCGATGCGGTCGGCGGCAAAGGCGTTCCGCAGTGTCCGGACCATGGCGTCCTGCCCCACGAGATCGGCAAAGGTCTCGGGGCGGTACTTGCGGGCGAGGACGCGGTAGGCGGAAGTCTCGGACATGGGGCCTCGAACAGGATTCGGTCAAGTCGCCAAACTAGGACCTCGCCTCGGTGGCGTCCACCGTCCTATAGCGCCCAGAGGATACCGCCCACACCGATCGAAGCCACGCTGAAGATGATCGCGATGAAACGCATCCTGTTGTTCGGCTGGGCATTCGCGTGATGATCGTTCAGGCGCGAAAGGGTCTTGGTAGCTGAATCATGCGCCGCCCAGAAGATATAGACAGCAGCGACGACGAAGACGGTAGCGACCGCCTTTGCGGCCCAGGTGGGTTCGAAGCTGCCGAATACGGCGCGTAGTCCGATTGCTACCGCCAAAGAGGCCATGCCCGTGCGCATCCATCCTGCGAAGGTCCGTTCATTCGCGAGAATGGTTCGGTCCTCTGCCCAGTCGGTGCGGTCTTCGGCGAGTTCATTCGAGTCTGTCATTGAACGATTTCTAGGCTGATGCGTTGCTTTGGCAAAGAAAACTTCACCGGAGAATGAACATGCGCCTGCGCGGGATACGAAAAAGCAGCAATGTGGTCGTGCGGCGCGGCGGGCGGGGTGCCCGCGCCGGAGGCTTGGGAATCGTGGGCGTGTTGGCCGTTCTCGCCATCGGATATTTCACCGGGATCGACGTGACACCGTTGCTCACCGGCGGCAGCGCCCCGGTTCAGCAAAGCCGTGGCGTGAGCGAAGCGGACGGAGAGATGACGCAGTTTTCCGCGCAGGTGCTGACCACCACGGAAGAAGTATGGAGCACGGTTTTCAATGAACAGCTTGGCCGGGAGTATGTTCCTCCGAAGCTCGTTGTGTTTTCCGGTGTGACGCAAAGCAGTTGCGGCGGTGCTTCGGGTGCCACGGGGCCATTCTACTGCCCGGCTGACAGCCGCGCCTATCTGGACACCCAGTTTTTCCGTCTGCTCGATCAACGGATGGGGGCAGGGGGCGATTTTGCCGCCGCCTACGTGATCGCGCATGAGGTCGCACATCACGTCCAGAATGAGCTTGGTATCCTGCCCAAGGTCAATGCCGCGCGTCAGCGGGCTTCGCAGACCGAAGCAAATGCGCTCACAGTTCGGCTGGAGCTGATGGCGGATTGTTTTTCGGGCATCTGGGCCTCGAACGTGCGGGGCCTGATGGAAAAGGGCGATCTGGACGAAGCTCTCAACGCCGCGCGCAAGATCGGGGACGATTACCTGCAGCGCCAGGCCGGGCAGGTGCCGCAGCCCCATACTTTCACCCATGGCACGTCCGAGCAACGCTCGGCCTGGTTCGCCCGTGGGTTTGAAAGTGGTCAGGTGGAGGATTGCGACACATTCGCGACCGACAGGCTTTGACCCTTTCGGGCCGCGCGTCGGTGGTGAGAGGCTGATAACGACCCAAGCGGGGCTCGTTACGGCTGCTTCCTTCCGGATCTGACCGGGTTGGCGAGGCGCTTGCCCGCACCAACCTCTCATCCGTCGATATAGGGATTGTCGGCGGCGGTGGCAACCATCAGAGCGACAGACGCACCTTGGCGAAACCCGACTGCGTTTCGCCCTCGCATATCGCGCCGCTCAGCTCATCGCCCAGGTACCGGCACGCATCGGGAGAGGTGTACAAACAGGCCCTGATCGGAACCGGACAGGCAAAGCGCCACGGCGTAGGGTAGCGGGCCGGGTCGTACCCTTCTGAATTGAGCGTTTGCTCAACGGCCTCGCGCACCAGCGCCACATCGCGCAGCAGGATATTTTCTGCCCTCGCCGGATGTCCCCCGCCGCCCCCGGCTGCGCGAAACTGGTTCGTTGCCAATACAAAGGGCGCATCATCGCGTAGGGGGGAGCCGTTCCATCGAACTTCCTGAACCCGATCAGACGGGCGGGTCGGATCGATTGTGCAGGTCAGCCCGTAGAAGGTATCGAATTCGAACCCGGGATAGGCCGGATCGTTGATCGGCTGGTCCGGCGCATCCGGGGAAAGTTGCGTAAAAATACGTGCGGTGTGGTTCATCATACGGCGCAGTTCCGCGCCCGTCGTGCGGACCGCCCACACCTTGTTGCGATAGGGGCAGAGCGCCGCCAGGTCGCGCCGGCGGACGATTCCCGGTCTGATATGAACGTAATCCCATGGCCCGCCCCTGCCGCCTGTACAGGGGTCTGCCGCGACGCTTACGACAGGCAGTTCGGCATACGGTGTTCCTGCAAGCGCAAGGCGAACGGCCCGTTCCTGCGCGCGCGCGATCAGCGCTGTGGTGCCGGTGGGCCGGGCCAGCGCGAAATAGCTGCGCAGGCCATGATCGAGGTAGGCAACCGGTTCCTCCAGCTTGCGGGCGGTATCCCAGATGGCCGTTGCGCAAATGGCCTGAATGCGGGGGTTCTGTGGCGCCCCCGGACCGTTACGGCGTAGCGCGCTTTCGTGGGCCACCAGCTCCACGGTGCCGGTTTGGTCGGTGCGGAGGTGCAGGTCCAGCACACCGAGATCCGATCCGGCATATCCCGGCATGACCATGGGGCGTGGGGGCGGGGTGTCCGACGGCACACCCGCCGCCGACGCGCAGCGCAGATGCGTATGCCCGGCGATGATCGCATCGGCGCAGGTCAGGTCCTTCAGCGGCGATGGCTTGTCGCCCCGGTCAGGTCCCATGTGGGCCAGTGCGATGATGAGATCGGCACCTTCGCGGCGCAGATCACCGGCGGCACGTTCGGCTGCGCCAAGAACGGGCATAACACGCGCGCGATCTTCCAATGCGTCGGCGTTCCACATCGCGGTGGTTTCAGGCAGGACGGAGAAAATACCTATTCGGAGATTTTCGCGCCCCCCGGGGAGGGGCTGGCGCAGAGGGACTTCCAGCATATGCCTGTTTACAAGGGGCGATGGTCCGTCCACCTCCAGATTGCTGGCGATTAGCGGCATGGACAGATGGCGGGCCACATCGAAAAGATAGGGGAGGCCGAAGTCAAGATCGTGATTGCCCAAGCCGCAGGCATCGAATTTCAACGCGTT
>NZ_LWGH01000677.1:0-1681 GCF_001635395.1 Sulfitobacter sp. HI0129
TCGTAGACGTAGCGATACGGGCGTTTCAGAACCCTGTTGTTTTCTTGCACGGGTGTCTGGCCTCCGGTTGGCGTGTGGACTCTTACAGGGAGGATCGCCCCGGCCGCCTTCACCGGGCCGGAGCGATCCGTTACTGTGTCGCCCCGGGACGTGGCCCGGCGCATCATGGGTTATTTCGCCGAAATCTCAGCCTGACGGGCTTCGAGCTCGTCGGTCCACACGCCCTTGGACTTGAAGAATTCAATGGCGGCCGGGTGGAACGGGACCACGACGGCGGTGTCGGCAAACCGATCCGGCGTCCAGGTCGCGAGCGACGGGTGAATGGCCTTCAGCTCTTCGGAATGCTCCCACAGGGTCTCGAGGATCGCGGAGACCTTTTCGTCGGCCAGATCGCTGCGGCCGTAGAGCGTGGTCGCATAGCTGAGCGCGTGGATGTCGCTGTCGACACCGACGATGCCCGCGGGCACTTCGATCGGAACGAAGGCGCTGCCGATTTCCTTCGAACGGGCCATCGCTTCGGGCGAGGGGTCGATCGACAGGATGCGCGCGCCTTCGGCGGCGTTGAGCTGCTGAAGGATACCGCTGCCGATGGAGCCGACGGCGGCGTCGGCGCGGCCCTCGATCACGGCGGTCACGCCTTCGGGATAGCTGGAGACGCTGACCACTTCGATGTCGTCATCGGTCAGGCCGGCATTGGCGAGCGCGGCTTCGGCGGTGATCGAGGACCCCGCGAAGGCGCCGTAGTTCGACGCGACGCGCTTGCCTTTCAGATCGGCCATGCTCTGGATGTCCGAGCTGCCGCGCACCACGAGCGACAGGCGGATCGGCGAGCCGAGCATGATCGTGGAGATCGGATACCCTTCGCCGCCATTGGCCCCTTCATAGGGTCCGACGGCGCGGAAGGCGAAGTTGGCTTCGATCGGGCTCGACAGGCCAAGATCGGCCTCGCTGGAGACGAACATCGGGAAGAAGACCGTCGGGGATTGCGGCAGCACGTCAACGCGGTCGCCGGTATGTTGGCCAATGACCGAGGCGATAGCCTGGGACTGCGCGTAGAACAGGCTTCCTTCCGGGTTGCCGCCCATCACGAGGATATCGGCCTCGGCGGATTTGGGCGCGGCGCCCACAAGCATGGCAACGCCGAGCGCTGCGGCGGTCAGTTTCTGGAATATCATTGGGGCAACATCCTCCCTACCCACTGCGGTTCTTGTCCCGCTCTTTGGAGCGGGTCTGGCTATTGAGCCCGGTATTCGAACAAACGTCGAATACCGCATCAACTTAGAGGCAGCCCGAGTTGGAGTCAATTCGGGCTGACGGTCCCGGTTGCAATCTTCAAACGAATGAGAGGCTGCCCCAGCGGCAGGTCAGAGCATCGCGCCCGCGATCAGCAGGGCGGTCATGACGATCACGTAATAGGTCAGGATGAATGGCCCGTTCCATCGCAGGCCCACGTCGCGGGGGGACTTGCCGATCATCCCCGTGGCGATGGCAAGAGTGGACGCGAAGGGGGACAGCAGCATCGAGCCGGACCAGCCGCACATCAAGGCCAGCATCAGCATCAGTTCCGGCATGTCGATCCCGGACGAGATGATAGCGCCGGAGCACAGCAGCGCGCCGATCATGGGGGAGAGGCCAAGCTGGCTTACCAGTGTCATCAGCAGGATGATGATGCAGGCGATGA
>NZ_LWGH01000678.1:0-3391 GCF_001635395.1 Sulfitobacter sp. HI0129
GCCCTTCTACATTGCGGGGCTGGTGCTCAACGTCGGGATGGGTCTGGCGAACCGCATGATGGCGACC
Organism: Sulfitobacter sp. HI0129; assembly: GCF_001635395.1. Lineage (NCBI taxonomy): Bacteria > Pseudomonadati > Pseudomonadota > Alphaproteobacteria > Rhodobacterales > Roseobacteraceae > Sulfitobacter > Sulfitobacter sp. HI0129. The sequence continues at coordinate 68 of NZ_LWGH01000678.1, forward strand.
CTGCAGGTCTTCTTCATCGCCCAGCCCTTGCTGATCGGTTCGGCACTGGCCTTGCTGGTTCTCGCGATCCCGACCATGATGCGCGGGTTCCTCGAACCCTTCGCGGAATGGCTGCAAACCTACGGATTCTGAAACCATGTCGGAAGAAGACAAGAGTTCAAAGACCGAGGAACCGACCGAGAAGAAATTGCGCGATGCGCGCAAGAAGGGCGATGTTCCGCAATCCCGCGAAACCGGCACCGCCATGGTGGTGTTCGCGCTGCTGATGATCCTGATCTTCATTCTGCCCACGACTTCCGGCAGGCTGGTCGACGCGCTCAGCGCGCCGCTGACCGGGGCGGGGCTTGCCGCCGTTGGCGATGGCGGCGCGGGCCTGTCGGACACGGGCAACATGCTGCAATCGCTTGGCTTCTCAGTCGGGCTGGCCATGCTGCCGATCGTGGGCATCATGGTGCTGGCCGCGCTCTTTGGCGTGATGGTGCAGGGCGAAACCGTCGTGGCCGCCGAACGGATCAAGCCGAAACTGTCGAAACTCAACCCCCTTTCCGGGTTCAAGCGGCTCTTTTCGGCGGATGCTTTCGTCGAATTCCTCAAGAACACCGGCAAGGTGCTGGTGATCGGGGTGATCACCGTCTGGGCCGTGCGGGACCTCGCACAGTCGCTGGGGCAGACACAGAATTTCCTGCCGGAGCAACTGCCCGCCTTCACGCTCGACTCGGTACGCTGGATATTCCTTGTCACCACCGTCTTTCTGGTGCCGATCGCGCTGGCTGACATCCTGTGGAAACGGTCCCAGTGGAAGAAGAAACAGATGATGAGCCTCAAGGAGGTCCGGGACGAGCACAAGGACAGCGAAGGCGATCCGCAGATCAGGGCCCGGCGGGCCGAGCTGCGCCGCGCCCGGGCGCGCCAGCGCATGGCGCAGGCGGTGCCGACCGCCAGCGTGATCCTGACCAACCCGACCCATTACGCCGTCGCGCTGCGCTACGAACAGGGCAAGGATGACGTGCCCCTCTGCGTGGCCAAGGGTGCGGATGTCATGGCCGCGCGCATCCGCGAAATCGCGCGGGAGCATGACATTCCGATGATCGAGAACCGCCCCCTCGCCCGCGCCCTCCATGCGAGCGTCGAAGTCGATGAACGCGTGCCGGTCGAACACTGGCAGGCGGTGGCGGAGATTATCGGCTACGTGATGGATCTGCGCCGCAACAACAGGCGCACCCCCCCCGAAGGGTCCACCTTGCGCGAAGAATGAAGGCGCGCGCCCCGCTCAGCGCAGGCGCAGCCCCTCAAGGTTGCGGTCGGCGGGCAGCTTCGATTGTTCCAGAATGATCTTGGTGATCAACCGCGCGCGGACGAGGCTCAGTTCGCCCACCACCTGCGCCGCGTCCCGTTCGGGCATAGCACCGATCACCAGCACGGCGGTCTCGATATCGATCTCGTCCATGATACCGGCCGCGACCTGCGGCTTCATGTTGCGATACAGTTCGACCAGTTTGGTCATGTCCTGATTGTTCGCCTTTTCGATCCGCTCCAGCTGCGCGGCGATCTCATCGCGTACCTCGGCGAGGCGTTCCTGTTCGGTCCGCAGGCTTTCCTCGGCCAGCGCGATGCGCGCCTCCCGGTCGGAAAGCTCCTTGCGCTGAACCTCCAGCAATCCGCGTTCCTCGGCGATGGCGGCGGCGATGGCTTCGCCCGGCTCGCACATACCGCTTTCACCCGGCTGGCTGGCGTCTGCCGATAGGTCGGACGACATGTCGGTGACTTCGGGCGCCGGGGCCGCCATCGCCGCCATGACCAGCCGTTCGGGCCGGGGCTGGGACAGGCCCGCATCCTGCTGCGCGCCCATGAATAAATCGGCGGGCACCAGATCAACGGAAACTTTCAACACCCCGGCGAGGCCAAGTCCCAGAAGGGCAAGCTTGGGGACGGAGAGGATGCTCATTCCTTGCGCTCCTTGGTAATGTCGAAGAACGTCCGGACGAGGTCCGATTTACCCGGGACGGAGGCCTGCCCGCGTACGGGCGCCTTTTCACGCGCGGCAGCGAGCCGTTCGGCAGGCGAAGCAACCGGGGCAGGCTGGGCCGCTTTGCCCCCAGGCCCCTTGCGGGACAGGGGCGGATCGGGCCGCCGCGCATCTTCGGAGATCCTGCGCAGGTCTTCCACCGATTTGGCGGACTGATCCACCGCGCTGGAAAAGGCACCGACCATCGGCTCCATCTCCCGCAAGGTTTCCATCAACTTGCGCACGCGCCGGTCCAGCACGACCCCATAGCCGAGCGTTCCGACCAGCAGAACGACGATCACGATGTCAATCAGCCCCGGCAGCATCCTCGTCCTCCTCCTCTTCGTCGCGGGCGTTCTGCTTCAGCAGCATCTGCGTCACGCGCAGCGCCAGCGAGCCGTTGGTGCGCTGACCAAAGGACGCCTGAAACATCGCCTGTTCGTTGACCATCCCCACTACCGGCTGATCCAGCGTCATGCCAAGGTCGATCACATCGCCCGGTTTCCAGCGCATCACGTCGTGCAGGGGGATCGGCAGTTCGCGCAGCAAGGCGGTGATCTTCACGGTCGTGCCCGATATTTGCGAATTGATCTCGTTGCGCCAACCGCTATCGCCCCCCGGTCGCCCGCCGAGGTACGGTTGCGCCAGCAACGCCCCCACCTCTTCCAGCGCGCCATAGGGCAGGATGAGCGACAGATGCCCGTCGCGCTCGTCGATCCTGAGCCGCAGTCGCACCCGCAGCGTGGCCGTCCCCGGCGGGACCAGCACCACCGATCTGGGGTTCGTTTCCAGCGTCCGGATGTCGAAATGAACCGGGCTGATCCCGGCGCAGCACCCCTCGAACGCCGTGAGCGCCAGTTCCGCCAGCTGGCCGCCGATCCGCTTTTCGAAGGCGGTAAAGCTGCGCGGCACCCATTTCGCACGCGCGGTTCTGCGCCCGCCCAGCATCACTTCGAGGATGGTGAACAGAAGGTCGGGCTCCACCGCGCAGGCAAGCCTGCTTTTCCAGCCCTCCGCCACCGTGACGGCGATAAGCGACGGGGTGCAGGTAGCCTCCATCGCGTCTTCATAGGTCATGTAATCCATCGAGATCAGATCGATCTCGGGCGTGATGGAGCAATAGGATTTGAACTCGGGCGCCAGCGCCAGCACCAGCCGGTCGATGATCATTTCCAGCGTCGGCATGGGCTGGAAACTCTCCCGCGCCTGCCGGATCATCGCTTCTTCGATACGTTCGTCTTTCGCGCCCTGCGCCATCTTTACTGCACCACCATGTCCGAAATCAGGATCTCGGCGGGCGCGTCGCTGTTGCCCACGGC
>NZ_LWGH01000679.1:0-889 GCF_001635395.1 Sulfitobacter sp. HI0129
GCTCATCGCGCCGGGGTCCTCATTCTGCTGCGCAGACAAGGTAGTCGCGCCGAGAAGGGCCGCCGCACCGGCGGCGGTCGCGCGGAGGATCGGTAGGAAATCGGATTGCATACTGGTTCTCCCTTTAACTGGTTAAATATTTGGCAACGATACGGGCCAACGCGAGCACCTTGGCGCTGTTCCTTCACGTTTGAGACAGTGGATCTGATTGGGCGAACGGAACTTAGGCCCCTGCGGAGTGGCGGGCCAAATTCGCGCCGTCCTGCGCGGGTCGCCAAAAGGTTCGCCGCGCCGCCCTTAATCCTCGGCGATGCTGACCTCTGTGCCCCAGTCACGGCAGGACTGCACGAGTTCCCGCGGGAGGGGGCTGTCGGTGAAGAAGACATCCACATCCGCGAGCGAGGCGATGCGCGCCGGGGCGGTGCGGGCGAACTTCGTGTGGTCTGAGACAAGGAACGTCTTGCGGGACTGGCGCAGGATCGTCTGGCTGACCGTGACTTCCTGAATGTCGAAATCGAGCAGGTCGCCTTCCGTATCCAGGGCCGAACAGCCGATGATCGCGATGTCGAACTTGAATTTGCGGATGGTTTCCGCGGCCAGCGTTCCAATGAGGCCGCCGTCGGAACGGCGCAGCTGCCCCCCCGTCACGACGATCTCGCATGAGGGGTTGGCCACGAGGATATTGGCGACATTCATGTTGTTGGTGACGACGAGCAGGTTCTCGTGGTGCAGCAATTCCTGCGCCACGGCCTCGGTCGAAGTGCCGATGTTGAGAAAGAGCGATATGCCGTTGGGCACACGGGCAGCACAGGCGCGGGCGATGGATTGCTTCGCGGCGAGGTTGAGCGAGCGCCGCTCCTCATAGCCGATATTGGTGGTGCCCGAGGTT
>NZ_LWGH01000680.1:0-656 GCF_001635395.1 Sulfitobacter sp. HI0129
GGTTACGGACGGCGGGCAGCGGATCGAGCTATGGCAGTCGCTTAAGGCGGATGTGGCCCGGGGTACGCGTGTGAGGCTTGTGGCGGGCTGCGACCGACGGTTGGAGACTTGCCGCAAGAAGTTTGACAACGTTTTGAATTACAGGGGTTTCCCGGATCTGCCGGGCATGGACTGGATCACTGCCGCCCCCCGCGCGCAGGGGACCGATGGCAAGGGAAGCCTGCGATGAGTGAGCAGGTTCCCTGGCCCGTTATCGAGGCGCGGCGCTGGATCGGTACGCCCTATGTGCATCAGGCGAGCGTCCGGTTGGCGGGCTGCGATTGTCTGGGGCTGATCCGCGGGGTTTGGCGGGCCCGGCTGGGTGCCGAGCCGACACGGGTGCCCGCCTATACGCGGGACTGGGCAGAACCGCAGGGGGACGAAAGGCTCTGGCGGGCCGCTGCGCGATATCTGCGAAGCAAGTCACTGACGGATGCCTGCGCTGGTGACGTGGTGCTGTTCAGGATGCGGCCGGGTGCAGTTGCCAAGCATCTCGGAATTCTCAGCACCCAGTGCGAGAGGCCCGCCTTTATCCACGCCTATTCGGGTCGCGGCGTCGTCGAGAGCCCGATGAGCATACCCTGGCAGCGCCGCGTCGTTGCCTGTTTCGCATTTCC
>NZ_LWGH01000681.1:0-1646 GCF_001635395.1 Sulfitobacter sp. HI0129
GATGGAGCGGCGGGTCTCCGGGCGGAACTCGAAGAGAAGCGTCGCAGTGAAGAGGCCGGTCTGGGTGCCGTTAATGGACGTCAGGCGCTTGCGCAGGCGGACCGTCGTTCGGTTGGTTCCGATCCGGTTGATGCTGAGGATTTCCACGTCGAGCCGAGCATTGGGGCCATAGACCGTCGGCGGGTAATTCTCGTTGGCGCTGTTCCAGATCTGGCGCAGCCCGCTCTCGGCAGCTCCGTCCGAGCGGCGCAGGACGCTGCGGATGCGCAGATCGTTGTCGAGCTGGTTATAGACCTCCCGGTCGGTCACATAGCGGAACACCTCCGCCTCGATGATCGCCTGGTTGGCGGTCACCGAGGAGGCGCCCACCGAGGCTTCGGGGAGTGCAAAGCCGGTGGCGGGATCATAGGGGACAACGACAGGCGGGGGATCGACATCGAGGATCGCGACTGCTGCTGCGCACAGGCAGCCGATGATGCCGAAGACGAGGCCCGTCAGACCAAGGCGTTGCCAAAGCCGTTCGCGGCGCAGGGCACCGTAGACCAGTTCTTCCTCGATGATTTCTTGTTCAGTCGCCACCCGTCATGCCCCCGCGATCAGTCCGCCCGCAGGTCCGGCAGGGTGAAATCCATGAACCGCTGCTCCTCGGCGATAGTGGCGGCATCGATCACGCCGCCGGTGCCATCGCCCACGGTCTGCACCGCTTCGAGCTGCCACATGGCCACTAGCGCGATTGCGAGTTCCGCTGTGACGCGCGTGTTGAGATCGACGCTTTGCTTGAGCTCATCCATGTCGTCGATGAGCCCGACAAGGCGGTCTACCCGCTCAAGCGATTGGCCGGCATCTTCATAGCTGTTCTGGGCGGCGGCTGAGACGAGCGCGCCGGTTGTTGCCTGCGTGGCCACACGGTTGGCCCCGGGATTGCCGCTCGTGGCCATTTCCGAGAGCGTGTCCTCGTCAAAGCCGAGATCGGCCAGCACCCGATCCATCTGGGTTTCGATCTCGCCAGCGCCGGAGCCCGAGAGGCCCGAGAAATCCCCCGTCTTGATGGCCTCAATCGTGGCAAGGATGTCCCCGAACTCCTGGTCGAGAAGACCGTTCAATTCATCTTCCATCTCGGTGCGGATGATTTCGGGCAGTTCGGCGAGGCGGGTGAGCGCCTCATAGGTGCGTTGCAATTCGCCAAGTTGGTCCGTGAGCGTCGCAAGCTGTTCGCGGAGCTGCGTCAGCTGCTCGTTTTGCAGGATCTCGTCCTCGATCATCTGCCGGAGCTGCTGGATGTTTTGCGCGATGTTCTGGGTATCGACAACGGGTACGCCTTGTGCTGCGACAGGGGGTAGGGCGCTGAACTGCAAGCCAATGCCAAGCGTTGTGACCAAAACTGTCCTCAAGAGCAGGTGTCCCATCATTCAATCTCCCTGATCGTAAAATCCATGAACGCGCCTTCGGCCATGCGGGCGCTGGCCTGGGCCAGTTCTTCGGCGGAGAGCACGCGGGTGCGTGCCGCCTGAAGCCGGATGCGTGCAGCGACGAGGCGCACGAGTTCGGCGCGGGCATAGGTGTTGAGCGCGATGCTTTCTTGCACGTCCTCGGTTTCGGAAATCCGTTCGACGATTTCCGCAATACGCAGGGCGGCTTGCCTGATC
>NZ_LWGH01000682.1:0-1615 GCF_001635395.1 Sulfitobacter sp. HI0129
AGCCAAGCGCTTGGGCGAGGGCCGCGTCGGCAAGGATAAACGCCGGCACGTCAGCGCGCGGCGCTTCCGTCAGGACCGTCTCCAGCACCATCGCGGCACGGGCTACCGGTGCGCCCTGCCCCGCATCGAGCCATGCTGCGATCGCGGCCTGCTCGAGGGTCGGCTCGGCTCGGCACAGCGCCTTGAGCGACACCGGTCGCTCCACCGCACGCCGCCAGGCCAGGAAGATTTCCCCCGCCGGTCCAGGCAGATCGCCCGGACGCAACAGATGCGCCGCGTCGCGCAACTCCCCTGCCCGCTCCGGCCGACCCGAAAACCCAACGCAAACCTCCGCCGCGCGCAGCGCCATCCGCTCCCGCAACAAGGCTTGGGGCACCTCTGCGCGTCCTAACACAACATGCAGGTGGTTGAGTGCCGCACCCGACAAAAACGTAACATCTTCAAGGGTTTCAGCACGCGCGGAGGTGACCCACGAGGGCATCCGGGGTAGTGTTTCAAGGTCGCTGATGGGGTCCGGTCGGGCGAATGTCATGCGTGAAGCCTATATCACCACGGCGCTTTCTACCACAGAATTAGAAAAAAACCGCCCCGCCTTGCGCGATCTACTTATGTCCAATAAGTTTGCATTATCGGACATCAAGGATTATGCTGGGAAGCAGTTCAATTGTCGCTTTAGTTTCATGGCCGGACTCGCCCAAAATCAGCCCTCTCGTCCTCGAAGTTTCCATTCCATCGGGGGACTGGGCTCTTGCTCAATCGCTGGACTCGTCTTGTGACGATGTCGATCGGGTCCTCTCCCTTGCTGATTGCTGCCCTGCGCCCGTAGGGTGCCCGCGGGATCGGCGCGGCACGTCTGAACAACCGCGCGGCCGCCTCAGGCATTGTCGCCATTGGAACCATCCGTTCTCCAAAGAGATCGCCAAGGATAACCAGCGTCAAGACACGCCATCGTACGGAAAGATGCTGGAGCGGGGCCGGCGCGCCTACGGCGGCTCGGGCCTCGAAAGGACAGTTCCATCCCTCTTGATCGAACCAAAGCGCCAAGACAGGACGCGCAGCACCCGCCCGATCAAGCGGTGCCCATAGCGCGCGTATTGTCCGCTCCAAGAGAGCCAGGTGACCCTTATCACCATTGATGATCCGCTCGACCTGCCGCTGAAACGTTAGAGTGCCCTCTGTAAATGCCGTGTCTGCACGATCCGCCCGCGCCCCTCCCCTGCCTGTGAGAAGACACTCGCATTTGGCGCAGAACACCCGAAGCAGACCCGTGCGCAACCTGAACGAAGTCCGCAGGTGGGCACCGCATTCAAGGCAGCGGTCCCGCAGCATCTCTTTGTGAACCGGGCAAACAACCCGTTCAACCAACCTCCAATCAGCCCGAATATAGGCGTCCCGCCCCACCGCGACATCCGCATCAAAGCAGGCAAAACATACGGATACACCTCCCCCTCTCGCACTCGAAATCCAATCGCGCGGCCGGTTGTGGTGCCTAAATTTCAATGAAAGGCGTTCGAGGCGCGCAGGATCGATCCTGCAGCCCCGCGCCCAAATCTTTAGTAGTTCCGGGTCAGGCGCTGTGTCATCAATCTGGCGTAGCAACGGTAGGGTATCCCTC
>NZ_LWGH01000683.1:0-1922 GCF_001635395.1 Sulfitobacter sp. HI0129
AGCTTCGCCCGAACGCCCCGCCCGAAGAGTGAACGACGCCCGCTTCATGGCCACGGCGCTGACGCTGGGCGGACGGGGGCAGGGGCAGGTCTGGCCCAACCCCGCGGTCGGCTGCGTCATCGTGCAAGAGGGCCGGATCATAGGCCGCGGCTGGACCCAGCCGGGCGGGCGCCCCCATGCGGAGACCGAGGCGCTGGCCCGCGCGGGCACGGCGGCGCGCGGGGCCACCGCTTACGTCACGCTGGAACCCTGTGCCCATCACGGGCGTACGCCGCCCTGCGCACAGGCGCTCATCGATGCGGGCGTGGCCCGCGTGGTCGTGGCCACCACCGACAGCGATCCGCGCGTGGCGGGGCGGGGCATCGCCATGCTGCAGGCCGCGGGGATCGAGGTTACCACCGGCGTGGGGGAGGCTGAGGCGCGGCAGGACCACATGGGTTTCTTTTCGCGCATCGACCGGGGGCGCCCGGCGCTGACCCTGAAGCTCGCCCAAAGCTTTGACGGCCGCATCGCCACCCCGACGGGAGAGAGCAAATGGATCACCGGGTCGGCGGCGCGGCGGCTGACCCATGCCATGCGCGCACGCCACGATGCGGTGATGGTGGGGGCGGGCACCGTCCGGGCGGATGACCCGGCGCTGACGGTGCGCGATATGGGCGCCAAACGACAGCCCGCCCGCATCGTTGTGTCGGACCGGCTGGACCTGCCGCTCATGAGCCAGCTTGCACGAACGGCGGCGGAAGTGCCGGTGTTCCTGTGTCACGGGCCGGGGGTGGACACAGCGCTGCGCGAGACCTGGCGCGGCTTGGGCGCGCGGCTGATCGAATGCCGCCGGGCCCGGGGCCGCATCGATGTGGTGAACATGATGGAGCGGCTTGCCGGGGAAGGGCTCAACCGCGTCTTCTGCGAAGGCGGCGGCGCACTGGCCGCCTCGCTTCTCGGGGCGGATCTGGTCGATGAACTGGTGGGGTTCGGCGCGGGTCTGGTGCTGGGGGCGGACGGGCGGCCCGGCGTGGGCCCGCTCGGCCTGCAACGCCTCGCGGCGGCACCGCGTTTCACGCTGCAGCGTACAGCAAGGATCGGGGAAGACGTGCTGCACGTCTGGCGGCGCGTGGCGCAGCCCGGGGAATGAGTATTTGTGAAAGGGTGAAGGGGGTGCGCGGATTCCCCCTTCACCCTTTTCCAAACACTCAAATTCCAACGCTTCTCCCGGGCGGCACCGGACAGATCAGCCCCGGGGGCGGCGCCAGAGGTGCGCGCGGCTGGCGAGCAGGCCCTGCGCCTTCGACAGGACACGGTTTACCGGCCCGCGCCGTGGCGCATCGCCTGACATCAGCCTGTCGATCACCACCTCGACCGGGCAGGGCAGGCCGGTTTGCGGATCGATGTAGCGCGGGTAGTCCACCAGCGTCGCGTGGACGAGACCCGCGAGCGCGGGGCGCGCCCGGCGCCGGGGCGGCACGTCGCCCAGATCCTGCGTGAGCCCCCAACCGGCATAGAAGGGCACGCCCAGCGTAGTGACGGGCAGGCCGCGCAGCAGCGCCTCGAACCCCAGGAGGCTGGTCATGGTCCAGACTTCGTCGGCCTCGCCCAGCAGTCTCGCCGGGTCCGCCTGGGCCAGCACCACGTCGGTCAGTTGCGCGAGATCCGCCGGTGGGACGGTGCCGCTGCGAAGCCCTGCCTCCACATCCGGGTGGGGTTTGTAGGCGATGAAAGCCTCGGGTCGGGCGGCGCGGGCGGCCTCCAGCAGGGCGAGATTGGTTCGGACCTCTGCCGTTCCGCAGAGGATCGATGCGTCATCCTCGACCTGGCCGGGGACGAGCAGGCGGGGGCGGCCCGGGGGGGTGTCTGCCGGAAAGCCCTCGCCCTGTGCATCGAGGTTGTATTTGCTGAGTTTGCCTCTTCGCAGCCGGTCGATGATG
>NZ_LWGH01000684.1:0-1738 GCF_001635395.1 Sulfitobacter sp. HI0129
GCCCTGCGCGTAAAGATAGTCCCGCGTGAGGGGTACGGATTTGTGGCTCTTGGAAAGCTGGAACTGGTAGACGCCCTGCATCTGCTGTTCGAAGGCCGCGATGCAGATCGCGAAATACCAGCGGAACATCGCGATGAACCGGTTATCATAGGTGCGCCGCAGCTGGTCGGAGTGGGCTTCGAACCGTTCGCGCCAATGCCGCAGCGTCTTGGCGTAATGCAGGCGCCAGATCTCGATATCCGTCTGCCAGAGGTCCGCGCGTTCCATGGGCCCTGCCAGTTCGGAGAGCGAGGGCACATAGCCGCCCGGGAAGATATACTTGTTGAGCCAGACCGAATGGGGCGCGGGCGGGGCGCTGCGCCCGATCGTATGGATGAGCGCCGTGCCGTCGGGCTCCAGCAGCCGGGAGACGGTGGCGAAATAGGTGTCGTAATTGGGCACGCCCACATGTTCGAGCATGCCGACGCTGACGATCCGGTCGAATCTCTCCGTCACCGCGCGGTAATCCTGCAGCCGGAAGGTCACGAGGTCTTCGAGCCCTTCGTCGCGGGCGCGGGCCTGTGCCGTGGCGAGCTGGTTCTGCGACAGCGTGATCCCGGTGACGCGCACCTTGTGGTCCCGCGCCAGCGTCAGCGCCATGCCGCCCCAGCCACAGCCGATGTCGAGCACGCGCTGCCCCGGCTCAAGCCGCAGCTTGGCCGCGATATGCGCCTTCTTGGCGGCCTGCGCTTCTTCGAGCGTCATGTCCGGCCGGGCGAAATAGGCGCAGGAATACTGCATGTCCTCGTCGAGGAAGAGCCGGTAGAGATCGTCCGACAGGTCGTAGTGATGCGCCACGTTGGCCCGTGCCCGGGAGGGTGCATTTTTCTGGATCCAGCGGCGCAGGTGAAAACGAGCGGTATTGGAGGCATTGACCCATGACGGCATCCGCCCCAGCCGCCGGTTGCGGAGGATGACCGCGAGGAAATGATCGAGCGTGGTATTGGGGAAGGTCAGCGTGCCTTCCATGTAGCGTTCGCCCAGTGCCAGTTCGGGATTGATGCAGAGCGCGCGCAGGGCGGCTTCTGAATGGATGGCTATGGCCGCCTGTTCGCCGCTGTCGGGGCCGTAGTGTTCCGTCGTTCCGTCGGGATAGGTGACATGCAGCCTGTCACATACCATCATGCGATTGAGAAACTGCGCGAATACCTTGCGCCACATGACCCTTCCCCATGTCTCGTTAACGTCTTGTCACAAATACGTTAAGTAACCCGGCGCGCAGGTCAAGCCATGGTGCGTTCAGGCACTAAGGAAAACCCGAAGCGCTTCTTCGAAGGCGCGGGGGCGGTCCGCGTGCAGCCAGTGACCGGCGCCCGGCAGCTTCGCAAAGCGCGCCTGCGGAAACAGCGGTTTGATGATTTCCCGGTGCTCGGGCAGCACATAGTCCGACTCCGCCCCGGTCAGGAACAGGCTGGGGCCGTCGAACCGACCGGTGATGTCATCGGGCCAGCCCACGATCCGGTCCATCTCGCGTTCGAGCGTATCGAGATTGAGCCGCCAGCGCCGATTGGCAAGATCGAGCGATTGGGTGAAGAAACTGCGCAATGCGGGTTCCACCCCCGCCGCCGCCAGTTGCTCCTCCGCCTCCGACCGCCGGGTGACGGCGGACAGGTCGACCGCGCGCATCGCATCGATGAACTGTTGTTGCGTGTGGCGGTAGGTCACCGGTGCGATGTCGGCCACGATCAACCTGCGCAAG
>NZ_LWGH01000685.1:0-3003 GCF_001635395.1 Sulfitobacter sp. HI0129
TCGGAAGAGGCCATCGAGGACAGCGGCGTGACACAGCCCCCGGCGCGCAGCACGCCCATGAAAATCTCCGCATAGGCGGCGGAATTCGCCGAAAGGACCGCGACGGTATCGCCCTTGCTGACCCCCATCCCGATCAGCGCATTCGCGACGCGGTTGATGCGCCGGTCGAAGGCGCCCCATGTCAGCCGGGTGTCTCCGCAGACCAGCGCCAGCCTGTTGGGATGCGCGGCGGCATTGGCGCGGATGCGCGCGACTACGGTTTCCTGGGGCGGCACGGCGGGCGCGGGCGGATTGATCTCTATCATCGGCTAGGTTGCCTCGGCTACGGTGGCACGGGCACGCCGCGCGGCAAGAATAGGCAGCGCGCAAAGCGCCGCTCCGATCAGGAAGGAGGCACCGTACCCGATGCTGAGAAGTTCTGTCTGCGGCTTGGCGATCATCAGCCCGCCAAGGAACAGCAGGACCCGTAGCGGATACCCCACTGTCCCGTTCAGCGGCCCGACCAGGCTGATGTAGCCCTGCAGCGCGGAGGAGATCAGCGCCACGCCGATCAGCGCACCGCCGAGTGCTACCGTCACCTCCCAAAGGGGTGCCTGCCCGATCAGGGCGGGATTCAGCACGAAGAGGAAGGGCGCGATGTAGATGACCCCGCCCAGCTTCATCGCCTCGAACCCGGTGGAGATCGGGTTGGAGCCGGACATCGTCGAGGCCGCGAAGGCCCCGAGCGAGACCGGGGGAGTGATATAGCTGACCATCCCCCAGTAGAGAATGAAGAGATGGACGGCGAGCTGATTGAGCCCGCCCGCCTCAAGGGCCGGGGCCAGCACGACGGCAAGGAAGATGTAGCAGGCGGTAACCGTCATCCCCATCCCGAAGATGAAGGCCGTCAGCGCGCCCATCGCCAGCAGCACCAACTGGCTGTCGCCCGCCATGAAAACCAGCTCGTTCACCAGCGTGCCCGCCAGCCCCGTGGCAGAGAACGAGCCCACGATAAGCCCCACACCCAGCAGGATCGCCGTGAGTTCCGCCAGCCCCATGCCGACGCCCACGATCATGTTGCCCAGCCGCTGCATGTTCAGGCGAAACCGCGCGCGGAACTGGTTGACCACCAGCAGCAGGGCCACCGAATAGAAGGGGGCAGAGCTTTCCTGCCGGAGCGCGATCATCATGTAGAGCAACAGCGCGAAGACGAAGATGTAGGGCCAGCCCTCGGCCATCACCTCTTTCAGGCGTGGCAGATCGGGCTTCGGCAGACCGCGCAGGCCGCGCTTGGCGGAATAGGCGTCGATCTGGGCGAAAAGGCTCCAGTAATAGAGAATGCTGGGAATGGCGGCGGCCAGTGCGATCTCCACATAGGGGCGCGACAGGAACGAGGCCATGATGAAGGCCGTGGCCCCCATGATCGGTGGCATCAGCACCCCGCCGGTCGACGCGCAGGCCTCTGTCGCGGCGGCGGTCCTTGCGGAAAAGCCCGTGCGCTTCATGGCCGGGATCGATACCGCGCCAGTGGTCAGCACGTTGGAAATGACGGAGCCCGACATCGACCCCATGAAACCGCTGGCAAAGATCGACACCTTTGCCGCGCCACCGCGATAGCCGCCCACCATGCCAAGCGCCAGATCGTTGAAGAACTGCCCGCCCCCGGTTCTTTGCAGCACCGCGCCAAAGAGGATGAACCCGATGACAACGCCGCCGAAAGCCTTCATCGGAATGCCGAAGGAGCTTTCGGACGAATAGATATGATAGGGCACCGTCTGCATGAACGTGCTCTGAAAGCCCGAGAACGGGTCCGGCACCACGCCTGCAAAGGTGGGATAGAAAGCGAAGAAGGTCACGATGATGAAAAGCACCAGCCCACCGGCCCGGCGCGTCGCCTCAAGGATCAGAAAGAAGAATACGACCGAGACATATTGCGCGAGTTCCGGCGCCGCGTATTCCCAGCCCTGGCTGAGGTTCTGCTGCGCGGTCTGCGCGAGGTAGCCGGTGCTGGCCAGCGACAGTGCAAAGAGGATCCAGTCGATGATGCTCGGTTGGCCACCCTTGCCGCCGCCCATCTGGAAGATCAGGAAGCTCAGCGCCAGAAAAAGCCCGCCCAGAATATAGAGATACCGTCCCTCGATCAGCACGATGCCTGCGATCTGAAGATTGAAGAGCTGGTTGATGACAAGCACCAGCGACGCCAGCGTTCCGGTGATCACAGCCCAGCGGGCCGGCCCCGAAATGCGCTCTGCCGGGGTTTCGCCGTCGATGGCGATTTTCTCGTGGCCTTCGGCCTTGGGGGGCTGCTGGTGGCTGCTGTCTGACATGGGATCACTCGGCTGCTGGGCAGAACGGGAGAACCGGCCTGCGGGTGCAGGCCGGTTCTTGTCGGCTTGTGGTCAGCTTAGAAGGTGACGTCGAAGCCGCCCTCTTCTAGCGCGGCCTTGCGCGCCTCGGTCCAGGCGGCGGTCCAATCGTCGGGATCCTGCGCCTTCAATTCCTCCCAGGCAGCGGCGAGCGCTTCCTGCCGGGCGATCAGGTCATCGTTATGCGCCTGTGCTTCTTCGTTCCAGATGCCCTGCTCTTCGAAGTAGCGGATAGCACCCGCGTGATAGGGGACAACCCACTTCATGTCCTGCTTGTCGAGCGCCCAGCCGGAGATTCCCGGCGCCTTGCCATCGTACTGGTCGAACAGTTCGACCATCGCCTTGGTCATGTTGTAGACGAGGTCATCCTCGGTGCTCTCCATCGCGGTCAGTACCGGATAGGCATAGCCCGCCCCCTGATAGCCATCGGTGCCGTCGATCGTGGCACCGACCATCGCCTTGTTGATGACGAAGAAGGGCGCGATACTGGTCATCGCCTCGAAGCCTTCGGTGTTTTCGGGGTCGATGGGCGGCCAGAACAGACCGCGCGGCCCTGCTTCGGCCTCATAGGCCTTGCCCGAGTTGGTCGAGGCAAAGGCCGCATCCACCTGATCCTCGATCAGGCCGGTCCAGCTGGCCCCGAAGCCGCCGAAATCCA
>NZ_LWGH01000686.1:0-2451 GCF_001635395.1 Sulfitobacter sp. HI0129
GCCGGTGGCCCCCCGCGTGACCATACCGAGCACATGGGTGTCGATGGAGACATATTTCCATTCCGCCCCCGGTTCGGCGAACCGCGCTTTGAGGTCCGTGGTGAAATCATCGAGCGTACCGCCCAGGGCAACCACCCGACCCATGCGGTTGATGTCCGAATCGTAGTCGAGGTAATCCTCGTTGAAGGTCACACCGCTTGCCATATTGAGCACGTTGCGGATCGTGGCCCCGTCATAAGCGGTGCCTTCGAGCGCCGGGGCATATTGCGTCACCGGATCGTCGAGCGAGGCGATGGCGCCTTCGTCGAGCAATATGCCGATCAGCGCCGAAAGATAGCTTTTGGAGACCGACCATGCGATGCGGCGGTCTTCGGGCGCGGTGCTGAGGAAATAGTTCTCATATACGATCTCACCGTTTTTCATGACGACGAGGCCGGTCACAGCACGCTCGGCTACCCAGTCGTCTACCCCGGCAGGCAGGTTGGTTTCGGGACCGTAGGAGAGTTCCGCCGTGGGGCCCTGACCACGCGACACGGGCACGGTGAGGAAAGCGCTGTCCATATTGCTGAAATTCTCGACGATGCGATCCTCGGCAAAGAGCGAGTTGACTGCCATGAGGCGCCCGATCTCTTCGCGTTTCCACAAGCCTACGGCCACTGCCGCGACCAGCAGGGCCAGCAGGATCCGTCCCAGCCATTTTCCGAATGTTCGCATGTCTCACTCCCTCGCTTGGGGGCAGGAGAGCACAAGGCCCGGTGGCAGGCCAGCCGGACCTAGGGTCAGCCGCTGTAGCGCCAGTCGACCCAGCGCCCGTGGAAATCGACACGTCCCAGATCAAGGCGCAGGTCCCCGGGCCAGAGCCGCAGGGTGAGCGCCGCGCCCTTGGCGCCGGTGTCCCCGTCCGCCTCCATCGAAAGCCAGGCGAGGGGCCGATTGGGCCGGGCCCGCGCGCCCGCCGCTTCGATCAGGGCCTTTCCGCGTTTCTGGCTCGCCTTGTCGAAATATTGCCACGCCACGGTGTGCTGGATGAGGTGCAGCCGCCCTTGGGGCGCGGTCAGCAGCCGATCATTGAGCCATTCGATCGCATCCCCCTGCGCCGGGGGCGTTCCGGCCACGGACGCGGCGGCACGGGTCAGTTTCAGCCGTTCGGGCTGGTCCGGCCAGAGATATGCCATCAGCCGCATCAGGTGATCGTTCCGGCGCGGATCAAGCGGATTGAGGTCGACACCGGCGCGGGATGCGATCCGGGGTGTTCTGCCTGCGGGCGGGGGCGCGCCTTGCCAGTCGGGGGCGAGGATGATGGCCGGCATGGATTGCCCGAACCGGCGGCCCTTTATGTCAAGGGCATAGCTGTCCCAGTGCATGTTCAACCCGCTGCTCGCCCCCAATTCGCTTAGGTGGATCGGCAGGTTCGCGTGTTGTACCGCTACCTGCGCCCCCGCGATCAGGGCGGCAGCGCGGCGTACTTCGTTTGTCTGGGGCGGGCTTTCGATCCATTTCAGAATGAAAGCCTCGTGCCGGTCCAGCGCGGCGAACACCGCCTTCTGCAGCGCCGTGTCAGGGGCTGCGCGGGGCGGATAGACCTCTGCCAGCGCCTTGTCGCTGCCCGCCAGCATCAGCGCATGCAGCGCCGATGCGATACGTAGCGGCACGGAATGACCGGCAGGGCCGATATCCCCCTCGAAGGAGGCGACCTTGCGGTCGAGCGCGCTTTGCGATGGCCAGTTCTCTGCCAGTAACGTGAGGAGCCGCGCCATGAAGGGCGATCCGAGTGCCGCGCAGCTTTCGGCTTGCTCTTGGAAAGCGGCGGTCAGGCTCATCTGAACCGGTCCACGAGCTTTTGCAGGGCCGAACGGGCATCAGAAGATTCCTCGGCAGGTTCGCCTTTAGTGGCCTGGGGGGCAGAGGGCGGGGTGGGCTGCGCCTCTGCCTGAGGTGCGGCCGGGGCAGGGCGTTTATCCCCGGTACCGGACCGCGGGGGATTTACCCGCTGCCCCACCGCGTTCATGAACCGCCCGGTGTCGCCTTCGGCGAGGAAGGGGGCNCCATCGCTGATGCCGCGCAGCACGTCATCCAGCCAGTCGGCGTCGGCCTTGGCAAAGTCACGCAGAACGTAACCCGGCACCGCATCCTTGTGGCCCGGATGCCCCACGCCGAGCCGCACGCGGTCATGCCCCGGCCCGATATGCGCATGGATCGACCGCAGACCGTTGTGCCCCGCATGCCCGCCGCCGCTCTTACATTTGACCTTCCCGGGGGCGAGGTCGATCTCGTCATGGAAAACGATGATGTCGGCGGGCTCTAGTTTGTAAAAGCGCATGGCCGCCTGGACCGACTGGCCGGAGTTGTTCATGAAGGTTTCCGGCTTGAGCAGAACGGCCCGGGCCGAGCCGAAGCGGCCTTCGCTGATGCTGCCCTGATGCTTGCCCTTCCATGGCGCAAAGCCATGGT